>CAYRNH010000061.1:1514-11923 GCA_964425515.1 uncultured Thiotrichaceae bacterium
TAAGCGAATGCAGGCGCGACATCGGCGGGTAGTTTCATACCGGTTTTGTCTTCGGCGGGGAAGGCGCGCGTGCGGATGTTGCTGTCTACCTTGCCGGGGTCGAGTGCGTTGACGCTGATGTTTTCCGATTCAAGTTCGTCGGCAAGAATTTGCATCAGACTGATTTGTCCGGCCTTGGCGACACCATAAGCGCCCCAGTAGGCATAGCTTTTCTGGTCGACGTTGTATATCACCGATGCGCTTTCTGATTTCCTCAATAAAGGTATGCAGGCCTGAGTCAGCAAAAAGACTGCATTGAGGTTGATCTGCATGACGCGATACCAGAGCGTGGGGTTGTAATGTTCCGTGGGCATCAATGCGCCCAGCCAGGCGGCATTGTGTAAAACACCATCGAGACGGCCAAATTCCTTGTCCAGGGTTACCTGCATATCCTCGTAGTCTTTGGGTTGCGCGCCTTCCATGTCGAGTGGATAAAGTGCAGGTTGTGGCCCGCCGGCTGCGACAATCTCGTCGTATGTCGCTTCAATTTTTCTCGGTGTTCTGCCGAGCAAAATAACAGTGGCGCCGCGTTTTCCGCATTCTATTGCGGTGGCTTTTCCGATACCATCACCGGCACCAGTTATTAGAATGATTTTGTTATCCAGCGCGGTATTTGTAGTGTCAAAAGCCATAGTCGAAGTCGAGAGTGATGTAAAAGCGCGCTATTGTACCCCATTCGTTCTTTGCTTTGGGGTGTGCTGATGGAATATGCCACGATTGAATGGCGCGATGGCCAGCCCTGGAGCTGCGATTTTGAAGATGTCTATTTCTCGGTGAATGACGGCCGTGGTGAATCGGAATACGTGTTTTTACAGCAAAACGATCTGAGCACGCGTTTTGCAGTGGCTGACCGATTCGTTATCGCCGAAACCGGATTTGGTACGGGTCTAAATTTTGCGCTGACGCTCAAGCTCTGGCAGGCGTGTGCACCCGAGACTGCGCAGCTGGATTATTTTGCGATCGATTTTGCACCCTTGTCACCCGACGATATCTCGCGTGTTGCCAGCATCTGGCCCGATTTAGCAGATTGCTTCGCGGCATTTTTAGAGTGCTATCCATTGCCGGTGGCGGGCAGGCATATGCGTTCTTTGCTCAATGGGCGAGTGCGTTTGCATCTGGTGTTTATGGATGTGGTCGAAGCCTTGCTGAATGAGTCGCTGGCTGTCGACGCCTGGTTTCTGGACGGTTTTTCACCGGCGAAAAATCCTCAGATATGGAACCCGAACGTGTATGCATTGCTGGCACAGAATTCTGCGTCTGCGGCGACATTGGCGACCTATAGCGCAGCCGGCGCTGTTCGCCGCGGTCTGGAGCAGGCTGGTTTCATGGTCGAGAAACGTACCGGTCACGGCAACAAGCGTGAGATGATCGTTGCCAGGCTGGGTACAGAGTCGAGCGCTCAGCCGGTCACTGCGCCCTGGTTTCGCACCAGAAAAATACAGTACAAAGCAAAACAGGGCATTGTCATTGGTGCCGGGCTTGCGGGTCTGGCCGTGGCCTGGTCGCTGATTCAGCGTGGCTGGACAATAACGATTGTCGATAAACATGCCGATATCGCTGCTGAAGCCTCGGGAAATCCGGCCGGACTGGTGCAGCCGCGATTATCAGTGGACAACAGCGTGGAGGCGCAATTTTATGCCACCGCTTTTTTGCATGCGCTATCCAGATTAACTATTCTGCAAACAGCGTATCGGTCCGAAACTGGAAAAAATCTGTGGCAGGGCAAAGGCGTGTATTGCGCGATGCCATCAAAGCGTGCCCGGCAGTTATTAAATCGAAATCAGTTTCATGCGGACTATGTGCGCAGTGTTGAGCACGATTTAGCGTGCTTGCAACCGATGCCTGAAACAGATGTGTTGCAAATACCATCGGCTGGCTGGGCATCACCCGAACTGATCTGCGACGCGATACGAAAAGCCTGTGGTGACCGGCTCAGTTATGTGCAGGCGAACATAAGTTCGCTAGATCAGCTGGAGTCTGTGAAGGGTAAAAACTGGCGGCTAATGTCTGAAGGACAGGACGTTCTATTCGAGACTGAACTACTGGTGCTGGCCAATGGCATTCATGCGACTGAGTTTATGCAAACAGACTGGATGCCAGTGCGTTCTGCGCGTGGGCAGCTAACCCGGCTCAAGTTACAGTCTGGCGTCGTTGCGCCTGAATGCGCATTCAGCGCGGGTCATTATATTTCGCCATCTTTAAATAATGATTCAGTCTATTATTGCGGTGCGAGTTATCATCTGGATGATGGCTGTACCGAGTTACGAGAGTCTGATCAAAATACTAACTGGGCGTTTGCAGAGCAGTGTTGCCCCGGTATTTTTCAGCGACCGCAGACACTGGATGGGCGTACAGGTTTTCGTGCTGTGAGCGATGATCGTATGCCCGTCGTTGGTCCAGTACCGGATGCGACATGGTTCGAAACTGAATATGGTGACCTGAAACACGGTCGACCGGTTCAGAGCTATGCGGATGCGTGCTATTTGCAAGGGCTGTATGTTACGGCCGCGCACGGTTCGCGGGGAATGACCAGCTGTTTTCTGGCGGCTGAGATTATTGCTGCACAGATTGAGACGACACCGTTACCGGTTGATCAACATATGATTGAAACAATCAGTCCTGCGCGATTTATTGTACGGCGTTTAAAGCGCGGCGCTTGATTTTTTGTTCCTGGTGGCTGAGGTCTTCATAATTGAATTCTTCGATAGGAGCAGGGCGTGCGATGCCGTAACCTTGTACAAAGTCTACATTGAGATGCTGCAACTTACTTATTATCTCTTCGTTTTCGACATGCTCTGCAACGGTTTTGATGCCCATGATTTGCCCGACCTGATTGATGGCCGCTACCATGGCGTGGTCGATTTTATTACTCACCATGTTGCGGACAAAACTGCCATCAATTTTTAGATAATCAACGGGCAGGCTCTTCAGGTATTCGAATGATGGCAGGCCACTACCAAAGTCGTCTAGCGCAAACTGGCAGCCAAGTTTTCGTATTTCGTCTATCAATTTTCTGGCGTTCAGCAGATTTGTTATGGCAGTGGTTTCTGTCACTTCAAAGCACAGGCGTGACGGGTTAATGCCGAAACTGACTATCTGTTTAGCAATAAAACTGCTGAGATTTTCATCGCTGAGGGAGTTGCCAGAGAGATTTATTGTGTAACAAAGCTGATCGTCATCAGAACGGGAAACGATATGCGAAAAAGTTTTAGAGATAATATGCTGGTCGATAGAGCCCATAAGATTATAGCGTTCAGCTGCGGGTACAAAAGCGCTGGGTGATATGATAATGCCATTGCTATCAATCATTCGAATGAGAACTTCAAGATGAATGAAATCAGTTTTGTTGTTTTTAAGGGGGCATATTGGCTGGGCATAGAGCTTAAACATGTCATTGTTCAGTGCTTCAGAAATTTTCGATGCCCAGCGTGATTCTCCTTCTCTGCGTGCCAGTTCGATGTCTTTGCGCTGATAGACGTATGCGCGGTTTCGTCCATGATCTTTTGCGGTATAGCAGGCCATGTCAGCATGTCGCGTGATTTCTGTTGAATTTAGTGAGTTGTTATCAATTGTGACTATGCCGATACTGACGCCAATGCTATAAGTTTCGCCTTCCCACTCGAATTTATAGTTGCTTATTTTATTAATAATATTCTGAGTAATATGCTTTGCGCTATCTATTGTGCAGTTCTGCAGAATTAATCCAAACTCATCGCCACCGAGCCTGGCAATGATGTCACCGCTACGTATGCAGCTGTTAATGAGGCGGGTGATCCGTGTGAGCATCTCGTCGCCAGCGTTGTGACCAGCGGTGTCATTAATCAGCTTGAATCGATCCAGGTCAAGATAGCAGGCGATATGAATGCGGCCTGAATCCCGTGCATCAAATATATGATCGTTTAACTGACGGATGAATTCATTTCGGTTCAATAATCCAGTGAGTGAATCATGCGAGGCCTGGTGTCTAATCGTATGCTCCATGCGACGGCGCTCGGTCTCGTCGTGGAAAACAATAATTATACCATCGGTCTCATCGGTAGATGTTTTGATGGGTGACATAGAGCATTCGATTTCTCTTTCCGTGTCATCCTGAGCGATGAGCGTGGTTGTGCTTTTATTTATAGATATGCTGTCATTCAGGCATGAGTTTGCAAGTTTGTGTTGCGCCTCACGTGTTTCCTGATCTATTAGGCGAAATACAGTCTGTACCTGTTGGCCAATTGATCTGTCGAGAGACCAGCCAGTGAGGTGTTCGGCAGCATAATTCATGTAATCAATTTTTCCGGATGAATCAGTGGTGATAACCGCATCCGCAATTGAATGTAAGGTGATTTCTGCGCGTTCTTTCTGTGACTGTAAGTTGTCAAGCAGCATCATATTGTTCAGTGCAATTTCCATACTTTGGCAAAACTGGGCGAGTAACTGACGGTCAATTTCGTCAAAGTGATTTGTTTCTCGAAAAGTTACCAGGCAGCCGTACACTTCTGCGCCGCGAGTCACAGGCGAAAGAATGGCGTGCTGCATATTGAGCTGAGTAACGAGCTTTCGTTTCGAACGAATGTCTGATGGGAGATCATTAATACAGATGCTTTCATTGTAATTGATCGTCCATGCGCAGAGTCCGCCATCCTTTAAAAGATATTTTTCTCCGAGCAAAGAACGGCCTCTGTCGCCGCTAACGGCGGCATAAATATAACTTTCCTTGTCAGGCGTTACTTCGCAGAGAGCGGCCAGCGAGGAATTGGAAATATCCTGTGCCGCCTGGCTGGAAATTCTTTTGAATGCACTTCTATCATTACTGTGCGTGACTAGCTGAGAAACCCAGTTGTCAATTTTTTCAAGCCCCTGTTGGTAGCGTATGCTGTTTTCGAGTGCGATATGGCGTGATTGCTCGATTGACAGGCGGCTGGCAGCAATGCTTAGTATGTTTTCATACAGGCTGATATTATCAATTGCTTTATCATCGGCAACAGCGATGAGTTGTTTGACTGAGTCGCTCGATCCGAGGGTGATACCAATATAGCTTACCGCTCGCTCAATTAAGCTGTCATGTGTTGCTGGAAAG
Organism: uncultured Thiotrichaceae bacterium; assembly: GCA_964425515.1. Classification (GTDB taxonomy): domain Bacteria; phylum Pseudomonadota; class Gammaproteobacteria; order SZUA-229; family SZUA-229; genus JASBSR01. The sequence goes on from CAYRNH010000061.1 coordinate 6,619, forward strand.
TAGCTTTGTAACCCGTCATTATAGGCAAGACGTCCGTGTGCAAATGTGTCTTCATCGGCAGTATCTGTAATGACAGCTGGTACGTTATGCGTGAAGTGGTGGTTGTCAACAATGTCAGCGCTCGCGCCTGTTTCTGAGTCTGCATTAAGCGTCACAATCTGTGCGTAGCGTACATTTAGCGCTTTACAAAGCGCATTAAGAATGCAATGTACATGATCCTCGGTGTAGTCTTGAGAACTGTGCATTACAAACTTCATAAGTGTGTTTTCTGTGCGTGATCGTTCACCGACTTCTTTATTCAGCCGAACATTAGCCAATGAAAGCGTATCTCTGTTCTTCTGTAGTGTCTGGAATAAATAGAGCAGGTATACAAGAAGCCCCAGCGAAACTGCATACATAAGAAGATTGTATAAGGAAGCTCTTGTGTTTTTCTGATGCTGAAGCTCGTTGATCATGTTGAAGATGTTCTGCAGCTGTCCTTCAATATTCAACTTGTTGAATTGATCAATAATGGAGTTAATCTCCGGGATTTTTTCAATGATCAGCAAGCTGTGATTGATCAGGGTCTTGACTTCTCTATCAGGATGCACATTTAGTTTGTCTAATTGGGCATAAAGCTTGTGAGCTGTTTTGGTTTCCGGTTTGCGTGTGTATTCGAGAATAAGTCTTGACAGGTTGCCTAGCGTTTCTGCTGAGACCCGGCTCTTTTGTTTTCCATCATTATAAAGTTTTGAGCTGAGTCTGGAATAATACACCATTGAATTCTGCAAAATAGAATGATGCATTTTGAAATCTTCGACAAGCCTTTGTTGTTTGACCAGTGATTTTTTTAGTTTTTCAAGTGCGTTAGTGAGCTCGGTGGTTGATGAATTCTTTTCATGTTCAAAAAGGCTGCTTGCAACCTGCAGCAGTGACTTTTCGGTATTGTCGAGTGTGTCGTACTGGTATATATTTCCGCCCCGGTAGCTGAGCAGGTCGCGATGCAACTCAATCTGAAGCCGTTGCATGTCTTCGATATCGTGTTTGTGGGTATCGAGGCCAAACTTTTCGATAGAGCTTTTGTAGAAGGTAAAACTGACCAGCGCTATGAGTAGCGCGAATCCTATCCAGTGTTTTAATTTATTTAGCCAGATCATTTTTGTACTGCTCTGACGAAGCCGCTGGTATCACCAGTCAGCGTTTTTAGAAACTTGACGATCAGGTTGACATCCTTCTTATCAATATCAACACCGAGCTGAGTAGTGCCCATCAGTGATACTGCTTGTTCTAATGTTTTAACCCGCCCATCGTGAAGATAGGGTGCGGTAAGCGCTACATTTCGTAGTGATGGCACTATGAAAACATGGGCATCTGTACTTCTTCCAGTAACGTTCATGCGTCCGTAGTCAGCTTTTTTGATGTTGCCTCTGGCGCGGAAGTAGTCATAGAAAATTCCGAAACGCTGGTACAGGTTACCGCCAATATTAACACCCTGATGACATGATACACAGCCATAGTCTTTGAATAAGGTGTATCCGTGTAGCTCATCTGCGCTAATGGCGTCTTTTTTACCACGTAGATATTGATCAAAACGGCTGTTGGGTGTTGTGAGTGACGCCACATAATAGACCATGGCATCTGTGAAATTTTTACGGGTAATCTGACTTTTATGGTAGATCGCGACAAATCGCCGGACTATATCCGGATCTTTGTTGAATCGAGCCAGCAGTTTACCCCATGCGTCATTTTTGCTGCCAAGCATTCGTACCGTCATGTCGAGCTGTTGTGACAGTGAGTCAGCCGAGCCATCCCAGTTCTGCTTGAAGTTAAATTTGGCGTTAAATACACTGGGCGTATTGATAGCGTCAGCCTCGTCCATGTGCGCGCTGACGGCGCGTCCATCATCACCGCCGCTGTCGAGATGGTGGCAGCTTTCGCATGAAAAACGACCATCCTGACTCAGACGTGTGTCATTGTAGAGCAGGCTTCCTAGTTCGAGCTTGTCCTTGTCCAGTGTGCCATTGGGTGGGATCGGAAAGATGGGCTCGTTTTTGCTGTTTTCGGGTGCAGCCCCAGTATTAGCCCAGCTCCATTGGCTGAACAGCAGTAATACCAGTACACATTTCAGCGCAGCCGATGCAGAGTTTGTTATCATCCTCGTGTGCAGTCCTTGTATAGTTCACATCAATGGCAATTTTAGTCACATTTGGTTCACGAAAGTGCCATGAATGGTGATCACCGGGGCTTGCATAGCCTCCACAGACGCGCACGTCATAATGTGACGGCAGCTACGAGAGTTTAGTAAAGATAAAATGAAAATGTTTCTAATCATATGAGAATTAACAAAATATTAATTGCGCTAATGCTGTCGTCTGCTGTTTTCAGCCACTTGTCAGTGGCCGCCTGCTCAGATCCGCCGGCCCGAGAGGTGAACTGGGCAGGATGTAACAAGCAGGGAGCCGATTTGCACAATGCCGACCTGAAGCGTGCTGTGCTGATCCGGGCGCAGCTGAACGGAGCTAATCTCAGGGGCGCGCAGATGGAAGGTGCCGAGCTGGGCTTCGCTGTTCTGGATGGGGCACATTTAGACGGGGCGGATATGAAATCAGCGCGTATGGTGGCGACACAGGCCAAAGGGGCGCATTTTACAAAAGCGCTACTCAGGCACGCCAGTTTCAGTCGCGCAAACCTGTCTCACGCAGATTTCAGCGCTGCTCAGCTCCAGAGTACCCGTTTTTATGGGGCCGATCTGACCGGGGCGAACTTCACTCACGCTAATCTCGAAGCGGCTACCCTGGAGCAGGTACATGCGATCGGCGCGATATTTGTCGATGCCAGGGCGGATCAGGCCAAATTTTTGTCCGCCCAGCTGAACAAGGCAGATTTTCACCATGCCAGCCTGAAAAAAAGTCAGTTCGATCAGGCGGATTTGACCTCGGCAGATTTTACCGGAGCCGATCTCACAGAAGCATCGCTGACCGAGGCCACGCTCTACAAGACCATTTTCAAGGATGCGATTCTCGATAATACCGGCTGGAATGATTATAAACGCTGTCTGCTCGGATCGGTGGGTGTCTGTCGCTAAGCTACTCTCCGTGAGCCCTGTTTTCAGCAAGTGTTCCAGTGACTGGAAAACAACAAACGCCGCAGCATACTCTAATATCTGAGTATCTGCTTTAACTGGAAATGGCTGTCTATATTTCCCCGTATATTTAAAAGGAGTTGCTCATGAATGATGTACTAAATTTTGCCCTCAGTTTCTGGGTTGGACTGGCGATATTAATTATTATTATTGTCAAACAGTCTGTCAAATTCGTACCGCAGAACACGGCATACGTGATTGAGCGATTCGGGAAATACAACACCACCATGATAGCCGGACTCAATCTGCTGATTCCGTTTATTGACAAGATTGCATACGAGCGCTCACTCAAGGAGATGGCGGTCGATGTACCCAGTCAGTCGGCGATTACTCGCGACAACATTTCACTGGTGGTCGATGGTGTGCTTTATCTAAAAGTGATCGATCCTTATAAAGCCTCTTACGGTATCGTCGATTATGTCTATGCGGTCACCCAGCTGGCGCAGACCACCATGCGTAGCGAAATCGGCAAAATCGAACTCGACAAAACCTTTGAAGAGCGCGAAGTACTGAACATCAATATCGTGGCGTCGATTAACGAAGCCGCAGTGCCCTGGGGTGTGCAGGTGCTGCGTTACGAAATCAAGGACATCGAGCCACCGCGCACCGTGCTGGATGCGATGGAACGCCAGATGAAAGCCGAGCGTGATAAGCGCGCCTCGATTCTGGAGTCGGAAGGTGAGCGCCAGTCCGCGATCAACGTCGCCGAAGGTGACAAGCAAGCGAAAGTGCTGTCCGCCGAAGGCGACAAGGCGCAGCAGATCCTGCGCGCGGAAGGTGAGGCCCAGGCCATTCTTGCGGTCGCTAATGCCAAGGCCGAAGCACTCAAAGTGATTGGCAATATCGCGATCGAGGAAACCGGGCAGAAAGCGATCCAGCTCGACCTCGCCAGTCAGGCAATCCAGGCCAAAGCGGCCATCGCAAAACAGTCGTCCGTGGTATTGCTCAGTGATGAAAAAACCGGTGCCTCAAACATTGTGGCCGAAGCTATGACCATCATCAATTCGATTAATAAACAGCAAAGTGGTGGTGACGCGTCATGATCGAATATATTCAGGCGCACCAGTCCGGTTTCTGGATCGCGCTCGGGTTTCTGCTGCTCGCTACCGAAGTGCTGGTGTTTGGTTTTACCACCATTATCTTTTTGTTCGCGGGTGCCGGTGCGGTTGTTACCGGTCTGTTGATGATGTCGGGAGTGCTGGCAGAAACCTGGATATCAGGAATGGCGTGTTTCGGCATTAGCACCGGCATTATTAGCGTGCTGCTGTTCAAGCCTTTGCGAAAAATGCAGGACAGTCCTGCAAAAGTGCAGCCACAAAGCAGTGACCTGGTCGGTTACAGTTTTGTGTTGCAGCAGGATATAACGAACATCCAGCCGGGGACACATCGCTATTCCGGTATCAACTGGAAGGTTGAGATAGACAGCAGTGCCGGTGTTGATGAAATCAAAGCTGGTTGCCATGTTGAGGTTGTATCGCTGGATGCAGGGGTATTTCGAGTCGCTGCGGTATAACAATTTAATGTGCTTGTTACTGCTCAATAGTGTGGTGGCGGGTTTTTGACTTTCCGCTCGGCGATTAGATTCACTGGTTTCTTATAAACCCTTCTCAAAAAATTCCAGTCCTGGTTTTAGTGCGTTTATCTGTGATGTAGGCCATCTTTCATTCAAAAGCGTTCCGTTTCTGTCATTGCGCATAAGCTTCTTAAATGCATCCTGTTGCGCTCTGGTTAAAAGCGATGAGCTTATAGGGAAATCCCCGATATTCCTGAAGTTGAAACAGTCCTAGAATGGCACTGCATTAACATGGCATGGCAGGGATGCCTTTTTTATCAATGATTGAGATTGCAACATGAGCATGGTGGTGTTGTCATCACCTTTACCGATATACATTTACCGCATGGCGTGGGTGAAGCCATACGACACGCTTACAAAGGCGATCTGGAAATTATATTTCCCAAAGGCGCTGATGTCATTCGTGCGAGCTGGATGCGTAATGAATACAGCCGGGTCATGTAGAAGTGAGCACCAGGGCTTGATCATGCGCTGTCATGAATCAATGTGCCTGCAATATATTTCGGTGCCTTTCCCCACTGACGATTTCACATCCAGAGTGCTTCCGAATATACCTGCTCGATAGCGCATGATGCGCAAACCCAAATCCTGTTTACTGGCTTTTTCCACAT
>CAYRNH010000062.1:0-3586 GCA_964425515.1 uncultured Thiotrichaceae bacterium
CGACATGATTTTGCCAAACATATCTTTGGCTTCATCATTAATGCCGATGTAATTGTTCAGCGATTTCGACATTTTCTGCACGCCATCCAGGCCTTCCAGTATCGGCATGGTCAGCACCACCTGCGGCGGCTGCCCGGCCTGTTCCTGCAGTTGGCGACCCATGAGCAGATTGAATTTCTGGTCGGTGCCGCCGAGCTCAACATCGGCCTGCATCACAACCGAGTCATACCCCTGTATTAATGGATAAAGAAATTCGTGAATAGCAATCGACTGCCCGCTTTTATAGCGCTTGCTGAAATCATCGCGTTCCAGCATGCGCGCCACCGTGCTGCTGGCCGCGAGCTTGATCATTTCTGCGCTGCTCAGCTTGCTCATCCATTCGGAATTGAACAGCACCCGGGTTTTGTCTTTATCCAGAATTTTGAAAATCTGTTCCTGATAAGTCACCGCATTTTTCGCCACATCTTCAGCGGTCAGAGGTGGACGGGTCACGCTCTTGCCGGTAGGATCGCCGATCATGCCGGTAAAGTCGCCGATCAGGAACAGTATCTCATGGCCCAGTTCCTGGAACTGGCGCAGCTTGTTGATCAACACGGTGTGCCCCAGATGCAGATCCGGCGCGGTTGGGTCAAAGCCGGCCTTGACCCGTAGAGGTCGACCCAGCTTCAGCTTCGCCACCAGCTCTTCTTCGCGCAGAATTTCATCAGCCCCGCGTTTGATAAGATCCAGCTGCTGCTGAATGGCGGGTTCTGGTTTGTTCATAAAATCTCCTCTGCGGGCAGGCATGAAACCGCCACAAACTGTGTTACTGGCCTGAAAAGGCGTATAAGATACCCGTCAGCCTGCACATTCTCAAGGAAACTCTGATTTAATTGAGATTCTTGCAATAATAAGAACAGGATTTAATTGACCGACCGGCATATCCAAGCTACATTCAGTTAAACCTCACGTACATTCTGGCCCCTAATGTCCTTGATAAATAAAGATTTTCGCTCAAACACCTCGGATGATCAGCAGCACAACCACCGTTGGCTGCTGCTCGGGCTTGGTACTGCTGTTGCGTTCTTCGCCGCCGTGGTGATCGGCAGCACAACCAGTGTCTCACACAAACCTGCCACAGCGCTGACCACCCATAATACACAGACAGCGCAACAGGCAAGCACAGACAAAAAAACTCAGGACCAGCCGCCATCGCGCATCGCGCATCAGAACATCAAACTGCCCCTGCCCGAACTTCAGGCGAAACAAAACGCCCTTGATGAAACCAATAAAGTCGCGCCCCAGAAATGGCAGGAATACAAAGTCAAACGTGGCGACAACCTCGCGAAAATATTCCAGCGCGAAAAAATCAAACCTCAGCAGCTCGACGCCATGATGAAGTCAGGCAAAGCAGCGAAAACCTTGCTCAAGCTCTACCCGAAAGACACACTACGAATACTCACCGATGATGCCGGCGACCTCGAAGCACTCCGCTACGAAATCGATAACGGATCGTATTTGCTGGTCAAGCGCGATGCCGACAATCAGCTCACTTCAGCAATACACAAATACGACATCGAAGTACGCCACAAATATGCACAGGGCGTAATCGACAGTTCATTGTTTGAAGCAGCCAGTGCTGCGGGCATGCCAGATAATATCACCATGGAACTGGCCAACGTTTTTGGCTGGGATATAGACTTTGCGAACGATATTCGTAAAGGCGACAGTTTTAGCCTGGTCTACGAAGAAATCTATCGTAATGGCGAGAAGATTGGAAACGGCAATATTCTTGCTGCCGACTTCACCAACCACGGTAAAACTTACAGCGCGGTACGTTATGAAAAACCCGGCGATACTGTCGCTGCGTATTATTCACCCGATGGCAAAAGCATGCGCAAAGCTTTTTTGCGCGCACCAGTGGATTTCACCCGCATCAGTTCACGCTTCAGCATGGGCCGCTATCATCCTATTCTGCACAGAATACGCAGGCATGAAGGCGTCGATTACGCAGCCAAACGCGGTACGCCGATACGCGCTGCAGGCGACGGCAAAATCATCTTCAAAGGGATCAAGGGTGGTTATGGCCGCGTTATCATTATTCAGCACGGCGCCAAGTACAGCACACTTTATGCACACATGAACAATTTTGATAAACATGTCTGGGTGGGCAAAAAAGTCAAGCAGGGACAATACATTGGTTACGTTGGTAGCTCAGGCCTGGCCACAGGACCGCATTTGCATTACGAGTTCCGTGTCAATGGCGTGCATCGCAACCCGTTAACGGTCAAACTGCCCTCAGCACAACCGATCGCGGCAAAATATCGTGATGACTTTTTGCAGAAAACCAGACCTGTGCTGGCACAGCTCGATTTGTTAACGCGTACCCAGTTGGCCTTAAACCAGTAACACTATGCCCGAACTCTACATCGGCCTGATGTCCGGTACCAGCATTGACGGTATCGACGCAGCGCTGGTAGATTTTTCCGGCGCCACACCAAAATTAATCAGCACGCATTGCCACCCCTGGCCGGGTAAAATTCATCAGGCATTGCTCAATAGCCGCGAACTTCCCGACTCGGAACTAGACACACTGACACAACTCGATCTGGACACTGGAGCAACTTTTGCCCAGGCGGTTAATGAGTTGCTCGACCGTGCCGCCATCGATAAAGACCAGGTCGTCGCCATTGGCAGTCACGGCCAGACCATACGTCATCGGCCCGACGCAGAAAAACCGTTTTCACTTCAGATAGGTAATGCCGAAGTGATCGCTCGCGACACCGGTATCAATGTGGTGCATGATTTTCGCAGTGCTGATATCGAAGCCGGTGGTCAGGGCGCGCCTCTGGCACCTGCGTTTCACGCAGCCGTATTCCAGTCTGAGACCGAACACCGCACTGTAATCAACATTGGTGGCATCGCCAACCTGACACTTCTGCCCACGGGTTCACACGAAGATATCACCGGCTTTGATTCTGGACCAGGCAATACCTTGATGGATGCCTGGATGAAAAAAATAAACGGTCACAGCTATGACCGAAACGGCCAGTGGGCGAGCACAGGCAGAATCAATCAGACATTACTGGATGAATTACTCGGCGATCACTATTTCAAACTGGCACCGCCGAAAAGTACGGGCTTCGAATATTTCAATTTAAACTGGCTGGAAAGTTATCAGCCCAGTAGTCTGCGCGCAGATGATGTACAGGCAACACTGTGCGAACTCACCGCCTGCAGCATTGCGCAGGCGGTAAAAAACTACGCTCGGGAAACAAAGAAAATTTTAATCTGTGGCGGTGGTGCGCATAATGAATATTTGATGAAACGGCTGCAGTCCAGTCTGCCGGATTACCCAATCAGCTCAACCGATACCTTTGGCGTCCACCCCGACTGGGTAGAAGCCATGGCCTTTGCCTGGCTGGCAAAGCAAACCGTGCACGGCCTGCCCGGAAATCTGCCTGCGGTCACCGGCGCGCAACGCGCGGTAATGCTAGGAAAAATTACCAGAGCCTGAACAAGACAGAAACAGAAGACCTTATGCCGCAAAGTACGCCAAATACGCAAAAGGTTGGTGTACTTGTTTTACCTGCGCGTGTTTGGCGTA
>CAYRNH010000062.1:3686-11669 GCA_964425515.1 uncultured Thiotrichaceae bacterium
TTTGGCGTACTTCGCGGCTAGTTTTTAGCTTTTACAGAAAAGAAGATATTAGTCGCAGACTACGCTAAGTTCGCGAAGCTAAAGCCTATACCAACCACATTTGCGTATTTGGCGGCCAGTTTTAGCTTAACAATAGACTCAGCGCTTTTCGATGGGTATATATTCGCGCGGTGGCTCACCGGTATAGATCTGTGTCGGCCGGAAAATTCGATTGTCTGACAGCTGTTCACGCCAGTGTGCCATCCAGCCAGCAATGCGCGATACCGCAAATAGGGGTGTGAACTGATCTGAGGGAATGCCCATCTCGGTGTATAAGATTCCCGAATAATAATCCACATTCGGATAAACTCCTTTTGGTCCGAGTTCTTTTTCACAGGCTTCTTCCAGTGCCAGCGCAGTCTCAAACATGGGACTGAGATTGCCTTTACGCTCGATCCATTCCATCATCATTTTTTGCAACACAATCGCGCGCGGATCTTTTGTTTTGTATTCACGATGGCCCATACCCCAGATCACTTCTTTTTCCGCCAGCTTCATATCAAGCCAGTCTTTGACGTTTTCTGGCCGTCCAATTTCTTCCAGCATTTCCACCACGCGCTGATTCGCGCCACCGTGCAAGGGTCCGGCGAGTGTTCCGATCGCTGCCGCAATCACCAGAAACGGCGAAGCCAGCGTGGAACCACAAACCATCGCCGCAAAGGTTGAGGCATTAATCGTGTGTTCTGCGTGCAGTACCAGGCAAGCATCAATAATCCGTGCTTCAAATGGATCCGGATCACGGCCATGAAACATATAAAGAAAGTTTTCCGCATGGGTCAGATCATGGCGCGGTTCGACAGGATCATAGCCATTGCGCACGTGCTGCCACATCGCAACAATGGTTGCCATCCGTGAAATGATTTTCACCGACATGTTGTGAATATAAAAATCATCTTCGTGCTGATAGCCATCGCTCAGAATGTCGCCACCGCCATAAAACATACCCAGGCTAGCAACAGCGGTTTGTAGCATCTCCATTGGATGTCCTGAAGACGGCAGGTATTTCATAATTTCACGGATGTTATATTTCACCCGACGCTCACCACGCAGCTGCTGGTCGAAAATGTCGAGTTCATCACGGGTGGGTAACTTGCCATCGAGTAACAGCAAAGCTGTTTCTTCAAAACTGCTCTTCACAGCCAACTCACGAATATCATAACCACGGTAAGCAAGTATTCCCTTCTCGCCATCGATGTCTGAAATATTGGACTTGGTTGCCGGTACGCCGGCGAGGCCAGGTAGATATTCGCTGCTCATAAAAATATCCTTAAATCACGTAGCGCCTAGCATATCAAACTCCAGGCCTGTTGTTCTTGCCCCCGACAACAAAAAAGGACGCCTGAGCGTCCTTTTTTTGACTGCACCAAAGTAGTTCAATCAGATCGCAAACGATGAACCACAGCCACAGGTGGTTTTAGCATTTGGATTGTTAATCACAAAACGCGAACCTTCAAGACCATCGAGAAAATCAACTTCGGCATTAGCCAGATACTGCATACTACTGGCATCGACCAGCAGCACAACACCGCTGTTTTCAATCTGGGTGTCACCTGCCTTCACGTTTTCATCAAACTCAAAACCGTACTGAAAGCCTGAGCATCCACCGCCGCTGACATATACCCGCAGTTTAAGATTCGGATTTTTTTCTTCAGCAATCAGCTGTTTAACACGTGCAGCCGCCGCATCTGAAAATTTCAGTGTAGCGTTTTCCACCACTTTGGGCTTCATTGGTGCCAGTGATACCTGAATATCCATAGCCGTGCAAACCTCGTATTTCAGCCAGATGTATTAGATCAGGCTAATGTAGCATTACCTGACTAATTTAGTCAACTTTTAGCAGCACCCATGGAATCCATGATATGGAGGTCCGCATTATCTTCGCCATGGTGTTCAAGTAACTTTTTTTCACGCTTGTCGTGCACCATCTTGCCGTTCACTTCAGAACCGCTGGCCATTTCGAGCAGGTTGTAATGCACATCACCAAATACCTGCGCTTTACCAGAAAGTTCAAGTTTTTCAGAAGCATAGACATTACCCTTGACGGTGCCGTTAATAACCGCATACGACACGCTGACATCACCTTCAATACAGCCGCGCTCGCTCACCACCAGTACCGAATTCTCACCGTCTTCAGCATGCACATTGCCAATAATTTTTCCGTCCAGATGAAGACCACCACTGAACTTAACATCACCATTGATCTCAATGCTTTGCCCAACCAGTGTTTCTATCTTGGATGATTTAATCTTGCTATTGCCCCACATATTTAATTACCTCCCGATGACAGGTCTGCCCAGCTGTAGAGTTCGTCGATTTTAGCGACACCCCAGCTACTGGGTGTTACCACTACCCGCAAGTTTTCGGGTGTGAAATTTGTTGGCAGATTCATCGTACCTTCAAAATTCTGAAAATACTTGAAGCTGAATTTGGTCACATTTTTAGCGTTTTTAGAAACATCACTCAGGTTTAGTACCTTTACCTTACCCGCTTCGGTTCCTTCGATCTTGATTTCAACACTGCCACGGACCAGTTTGTCATTGCGTCCCCGCTGGCTGACCATGACCTTGTATCGATATTCACCGGTCTCGTCCTGTTGTAGCTGTATGGTCTGTACCGCCAGACTACGCTTTTCATGATCGGGCGTGACCACACTTTTGTAGAAAGCCAGCTCCTTCTTGAGATCCAGCACTTGCTGCTGTGAGTCGTTTAACGACTTTTTCAGCTGCTTGTTAGCATCGTCATCAATCTGACTGGTACGTTCAATCATAGCAGCCTGATGCTGATTTTCAGTATATTGCTTCTGTAAATCTTCAAGTTTCTGACTTAACTCTGTCACTGTTTTCATCGCCTGAGAACGATCAAACCCGGCCTGGCGCTGACCGTAAAGATAGGCAGACCAGACCAGCGTAATAATAGCCAGCAAGATGGCCAGCGCTCCCAGCAGCCAGAGTCCGGGACGCTTAATCGCAATCAGGATTCGTGTTGGTAAAGCACTGGCCATCACGGTAACATCGCTGGCTGCTCAAGCCCGGTCATTTCTGGCAGACCGAACATGATATTCATATTGTGGATCGCCTGCCCGGCTGCGCCCTTGACCAGATTATCGATCACCGCTGACACCACGACGGTATCCGCCTGCTGCGGCTGGAACACAGAGATCCGGCACATATTGGAGCCTCTCACGCTGCGCGTCTCAGGTAAGGCGCCCATTGGCAATACATCGACAAAAAATTCATTTGCATAACGTTCTGTATATAGCGCATGTAGATCAATATCGCACTGTTTTAGCGCACCATAAAGACTGGCCTCGATACCACGAATCATCGGCACCAGATGGGGCACAAAGGTCAAACCCACCGTATGGCCAGCGGTAGCGGCCAATGTCTGGCGAATTTCTGGCAGATGGCGATGGCCATTGACACCGTAGGGTTTGAAATTTTCCGAAGCCTCTGCGAGTAAATGCGCCACCTTGGCACCGCGACCTGCACCACTGACACCAGATTTACCATCTGCGATCAAATGCTGATCATCAATCAGCGCGTTTTCGATCAGGGGCAGAAACCCCAGAATGACCGCAGTGGGATAACAGCCCGGATTAGCAACCACACGTGCCTGCGCAATAGCCGCACGATTTATCTCAGGCATACCATAGACAGCTTCGTTCAATATATTCACGCAATCATGTGGCATGCCGTACCACTGTTCCCAGAGCGCAGGATCTTTAAGACGAAAGTCAGCTGCAAGATCGATCACCCGGCAGCCTTTTTCGATTAATTCACCAGCCATTTTCATCGCGGTACCATTGGGCGTTGCAAAAAACACCAGATCGCACTCGGCCAACGCAGTCACATCCGGTTCAGTGAAGCAGATATCAGTATGACCACGCAGATTAGGAAACATATCGGCCACTTTCTGCCCGGCCTCGCTACGCGAAGTCACCATCTGTAAACGCACGGCCGGGTGTGTCACCAGAAAACGCAGTAGTTCAACACCGGTATAACCCGTGCCGCCAACCACGCCTACATTGATTATTTCTGAGTTCGTATTTTTAGTCATATTAAATTACATCTTGCCCACATATGTGAGCGCGTTATTATGCACACTTTATTGTAGCGACAGGTAAGTGTATATGTTGTGGGTTAAGGCCTTTCATATAATTTTTATGGTCACCTGGTTTGCCGGGCTGTTCTACCTGCCCCGATTATTTGTTTATCATGCCGACTCGAATGACGAGATCAGCAATCAACGCTTCAAAATTATGGAGCGCAAACTTTACTGGGGCATCACCACACCCGGTGCCATCATCACGATTTCACTCGGCATCTGGTTAATCACCATACTTGGCCCTGCAATTCTGGATACCACCTGGCTGCGCGCCAAGCTGACCCTGGTCACCCTCCTGGTGGTGTATCACATCTGGTGCGGCAAACTGCTGCTGGATTTCAAGTATGACCGAAATCAGCACTCGCACGTCTGGTATCGCTGGTTTAATGAAGTACCCGTGATTCTGCTCATCGCCATCGTACTGCTGGTCGAGTTGCAGCCTGCCTGATCAACCTGTTTCGCCACAGCGTTCCAGCTGGCGCAGCGCCTGTCGGTAAACCTTGCGCTTGAAAAACACAATTTCTTTCAGCGGTGTCCAGTAATCCACCCAGCGCCAGGTATCAAACTCAGGGGTATCACTGGCGGACAGATTAAAGTCTTCCTCACCGCCGATCAGTTGCAACCGAAACCATATCTGCTTCTGGCCGATACACAAAGGCTGAGAGCGGTGTCGCAGCAAATGTCTGGGAATCCGGTAACGCAACCAGCCATCGGTCTGCCCCACCAGCCTGACATGACGGGATTGCAAACCGGTTTCTTCATTGAGTTCGCGATACATCGCATCCAGCGGCGTTTCATTTTCCTGAATGCCGCCCTGAGGAAACTGCCAGGCATCCTGGCCACAACGGCGCGCCCAGAAAACCTTTCCATCATCGTTGCTCAGGATGATACCGACGTTGGCGCGATATCCTTTTGCATCAATCACTTGTAAAAACCTGTGGTAAGCGGGAATACACATTCACCGCGTTAAAACTCATGTGTTGATAATAACAGACAACGAAAAGAAGAAAAGTTTGATTAGAAGGTCGGGAAACGCGGGCAAAAAAATAGCGGCCTGAAGCCGCTATTTTTAAGCCGGGTAGAAAAAGTCTCAGCTATGACGACGTCTTGCGACACCGACCAGGCCCAGAAGACCCGAAGCAAACAGCCAGGCAGCTGCCGGAACCGGCACGGGATTAACACTCAGTGCTTTGACATAGAACTGCTGGTCATTTGAAACATACGAACCGCCACCTGAGTTCGGGTTCGAGAAGACGAACGTGGTACCCGTGATCGGCGTATTGAACAGATTGGCCAGAGAATATGTGTTCACTGTACCGCCATCGATCTGCAGGTTGAAGTTACCGCTGAAGTTGGTCTTGTGATCACCGTTCCTGAACGTGGTCGAATCAATCGTTACAGCCTGGCTAAATTCCAGCTTGAGAGACTCACCGTAGGTCACGTTATCATCTGTGTTCGGATTACACTGGTTGCCCGATGTCATAACTTCACAAACACCAAGCCCACCCGGGCCACCGCTGTAAGAATCCAGGTATGCATTGTACCCTGCACCTGTGGCGGTGTTATATCCTGTCGTGGTCACACTTATACCGCCATTAGTGAATGTAAAAGACGTCGCTCCTTTCTCACCACCAGCAACACCATAGACAGTCGTGCTGGTTGGAGCATCAGCAACCGCAGCAAAGTCAAAAATAGTTGCTGCACTTGCAGCTGCGGGTAGCGACAGAGCCGCGACTAGCAAAACCCCACATGCTCTCATTTTGGTAAACATTTCAATATCCTCGCTTTATATCCATTCAAATTAACTTCTATTGACCGCAAATACAGCAATAACTATGCCCAAAAAAAATCTATCAGCATTTACAATATGTTAGCTATTTTCTCTGAGTATCCGGCATAGCCAATGTAATAATTACCGACACTTTGTGACAATAAATCGAGTATTTGTGAAGGCTAATTAGAAAAATTAATTAGATTCAATTTGAAATCAACACTAATCAAAACTGAATTATTACGATAAACATTTGATATATTAATATTTAATGGTGCTGACAAATAAACACATGTATTTATGCACCAGAATTTTGACACATTAAATTTGTCGAAATAAATTACATTAATAAAAAAATATTATGCAATTTCGGTAACATAAAGCATCAGCACTGGTCATCGATTACTTCAGCAGTTACCATCTGCGCTTTGCTGTTCAGGAACCCGCCATGGCGCTCGCCCTGTTTGATCTCGATAACACCCTGCTGGCCGGAGATAGTGATTATCTGTGGGGCGTCTTTCTGGTCGAAAAAGGCCTGGTGGACGGTGATCTATACAAAGCGGCTAACGAACGCTTCTACCAGGAGTATGCCGAGGGCCGACTGGACATACACGAATTTCTCAATTTCGCCCTGAGCCCGCTGGCTCGCATCGAGCTTGAGACATTACGGGAACTGCACCACGAGTTCATGCAAACCCGGATCCGTGAAATCATGACCCGGACAGGTCAGAACAAGGTGGATGAACACAAGGCAAAAGGCGATACCACCCTGATCATCACCGCCACTAATCGCTTTGTGACCCAGCCGATCGCCGCTGCTTTTGGAGTCGATGACCTCATCGCCACCGAACCGGAAATGCGTGACGGCAAATACACCGGCCGAGTCGCCGGCACACCCAGCTTTCAGCACGGCAAAATCACGCGCTTGCAGACATGGATGGAAAGCCACGATCAAAACCTGGAGGACAGCTGGTTTTATAGCGATTCGCACAATGACCTGCCATTGCTGGAACAGGTCAGCCATCCGGTGGCGGTTGACCCGGATCAGACATTACAACAAATGGCACACCAGCGCGGCTGGCCGGTTGTCAGCTTCAGAGACTAGTTCGAATGTAAAGGCGCGCGCAGGCTGGAGAAATCAAGCGGCGCAACATACTGCAATACTTCCCTGGTTTTGTCGCTGAGCGTGATCGCCAGACCTCGTTTTGGATACAGGTAGTAAGTGACACCCGGCTCTGCACCAATCTTTTCTTCTGGATCTCCAAAGCGCTTACGCACGACCTCATCATCCAGATTCACAGCGGGGATAAATGCGATCGCACGCAGCACAGAATTCAGCGCCGCATCCCGATCCGCAGTTGCCAGTGTATATTTTTTAGCTTTACCCATTCCCATGTAATCCTTTTTAATTGCACGCTGTTTCCATTGCTGAATATCGGCGGGATCTGTTTTTGCTGCCAGCACCAGCTTTGCCGCCAGCGGGCCTGCATGATAATCGCTGAAATACATTTCGAGACCGGTGCTGGTTTTGCCTTCCACAATAGCCAGATCATAATCAGTTCCCAGAACCGCGATGGCTTCGCGCAGCGTGGTCTTGCCGGGAATCAGCCCGAACACCTTACTATGACCGTCGGGTAAAATCTCGATCTGCCAGGGCATGCCGGTAAGTTTTGCAGGAGGGGCCTTTTTTACGTTGTTCAGCGAATAATAGATCACCAGCGCAATCGCCAGAACGACAACAAGGATGACAGGTAGTAAACGACGCATCGAATTAATCTTGAACTGAGAGAATCAGGCCATGGGACGCATTGCGGCTCATGTAGTTCACGATTGGTAGCAATATCTTTAGCATGCGATTACAAAGAGACACACGAATCATGCTTTGAGCAGCGCCATGCCAGTTTCAGCCAGGCGGCGGATCCACTTATCAGATTTAATACTCATAGATGGCGCAGGATTGTATCAGCTTATCGCTAATCTGACACTGCCAAAAGTCGCCACAATAGTCGCTAACAAAAGATAAAAACAATAGAAGCTGAACCACAGAGGCACAGAGAACACGGAGAAAA
>CAYRNH010000063.1:0-11633 GCA_964425515.1 uncultured Thiotrichaceae bacterium
TTAGGCTAATCTGTCACCAGTCCTGTCACCACTATTTATTAATACACCCTAACGCTGAAGCTCAGCCGCGCCGCTTCTTGGCGTCGGCTGGAGCGACTTGTTGGGCGCTAACGAGTACTCGATGCGTACCGCTCCGGATTTATCGGTTTGCGCCATGTACAGGGACAGCCCTCCAGTGTCCCCGCCAGGCGCGAATTTAATAAGCAGCGCGGTTTCGGATAGCCACTCGGCCTCTAATTTTGCACTGCAATTTGCACGAAATACTTGATTTGACCCCGATGTCTTTTCGGCCTCTATCGAGAACGGCTCCGCCGCTGGGCTTACAGCGACAACTTGCGAACACCAGCCAGCAGCGCCTCCTCCCATAACAGTGTAAACGGTTGCTTTGTACCTGCCTGCCGGAGATGCCATTGATCTTTCTAACTTGTAGTCCGACCCACCATCGAAGCCGAGAACAAAAACGGCAGCGGCAACCGCAACCACAATTGCTATCGCTCCGACTGCCGCAAGTATACTGATAACGAACTTCTTCATGACGCCCAACAGTGAGTTAGACTGCGTGCAGGAATATCAGATAGTCTGCATTCTGATATACACAGAAGTGGTGTCTTAGAAATGTAAGACATGATTTTGATTCCATAGAGAAAACGCCCTCCATTAGCTAGTTCTGATTCCGTGAAAGACGGTATTCTGCCTTTCATTTGACGATATTAATGGCAGGAATATAATACCAGTTGCAGGGTTAGTGCAATTTCAATTTCTACAGGGACGATGCGCATGGACGATTCAATTTCCCGGTTCCGGGACAAATACATCAATAAAACAGTAAGTTGTGACATAGGCTTCGTCGAAGTTTTCTGCAGCCGCGCCCATTTTGAATGTTTTCGATGTACAGATAATTGCGCGCAGACTTTCCTTTCCCGAGAATCAGGCTCGGCCATTTCATGTAAGGCAATTTGATATGACGGGTTTCAAACATGCCCGACAGTGTCATTCGGGCACAGGCTTTTCATTATTCATTATTCATTGTTAATTTTTCATTCAGCCCAATGCGCTGCTTACCGCATGTACGCATGACCTTCCTCGTTTTGCAGTCTGATGATTTCTGCATCACCCATGGGCACCATCTGGACAAAGCCGTGGACATCTCCGGGTTTCAGACCATAGGTAGCGGCGGCTATTTTGCACATTTCAACTTTGATGAAACCGCTGGTGACCAGGCTGTTGATGCGTGCCATCAGGTGGTGGTATTTGGCAGTATTCTTGATCGCGAAATAGGGTACTGCCTTACCGTGGATGACCAGTACAATGGATGAATCGAACGGGTCGGCGCCGGTGATTTTGCTCAGATAGCTGGCGCGATCGACCACCGAGCTCAGGTAGCTGAGTTTGGCTGTGGTGACATCGTACACCACCTTCTGCGGTTTGTAGTGGATGTCGCTCAGGGTTCCGCGCCCCCAAAGTGGCGTGTTTGCCGCGATAGCGACCGGTTGCAGGCAAAAACAGAGAATCAATAATAGTATGCGTGGCATCACAAGCTCCGGTGTGGGGGTGGCTGGCACAGGCGCCGTGCTCGATTATAGGCGCGCTTTGCTGGTGCGTACAAAGACGGGCAGGCATTATTCTGGAGTAACCGCGTATAGTATGTGTTTGATCCGGGGCCCGGCTGAATACGAATAAAACTATCTGGACTATAAATTGTCTAGCCATTGCAACGTTTTGTTGAGGGCTGATGTCGGCAATTCCTGTCGATTTGATCTGAGGTATTGCCGTACTCCTACCAACCTGGTCATCAGGAGGATTTTATGAATGCCTCAAAACTACTAAAAGTCACACTTTTAATGACAGGCGCACTCCTGTCTCAATCGGTTTTTGCCACCGTTGGCACGCTCACGCCGACCATGGCGCGAAGCGGAAACATCAATAGCTCTTTTTCAAGGGCTTATCAGGAATCTTTGTTGCATGCGAACAAGATGCTGAGTTATGTCAATCTTGCATACATTGCGACAGACATGGGAATGTATGATCGCGCGGCATCGGATATTCGAGAAGCGCAGGCGATCGCGAGCAATATGGAATTAGATTCACCAACCTTTGTTACAGAAGCCAGATTAGACTATGGCAAGCTTACTTATGATATTAAGGGCGAAGAAGTCAGTTATTACATTCCTGAAATAAACAACGCTTTTGTGGTTTCTGATTATGATCATTTTCTGCAGAGTAAGGATGTGTCAGGCGTTATTGAACGCGATGCGAAAGCAGTAAGCGCAAGTCTTGAAATTGATCTTCGCCATGTGGGTAAGGTTTTGAGCATTGCATTTGATGACTTAAAACATGATCGCTTCAATTCGGCAAGAGTTGAGCTGGCTGAGTTACACCAGGATGCACTGATTGCAGAGAGCAATGTTAAACGCCCGTCGCGATCCATTTATGACAATCTCAGGTTAACGCAGGCTTTGATCAACGATAACCAGTTTGAAAGTGCACAATATTCACTGGAACATGCGCGTGAGAAGATGGGTGCGTTTAAACGAAATACGCTGGGGCTGGCTGATTCAAAAACGCTTCTGACACTGGATTCCCAGATTATTGCAATGGAGATGCGCCTTAAAGGCAAGAGTCCATTGCAAGTGCAAAAAGCGGATCGCAAGATTGGCCAATGGATCAATACGGTTGATGGCTGGATGAACAAAGCCAGTAAAAAAATCAGTTGAGTAATTTCCAGGAAAACTCTGATGTATCAGAGTTTTCCGCAGCGCATGGGTGTGCGGCCATTTTCAGTGGCTGATAATCCATTGGAAATGAAGAAAAAGGTAAAATCGAAATTTACCTTTTTCATGCTCTGATAATTCATGGATGACACATCAGGGTCTCTCTGGATATACATTAAAGACACGTTGCTTGTTACCTGGTTGCTTCAAGTGGTTGCCCGGTCGTTGGCCCGGCAACCCCGGGTGGCTGGCTCAGGCAACAGTGTTTTTTTATGTCAGGTATGTTTCTATATAGAACGCCACATAACAGGCAGGAGTGATTTATGAAAACCAACCCACTGGCAGATTTGTCTCAACTTGGCCAGAGTATATGGCTGGACTATATTGATCGAACAATATTGCAGGACGGCACTCTCAAAAAACTGATCGAACACGATCGGCTTGGAGGCCTGACATCGAATCCGGCTATTTTTGAAAAAGCGATTGCGCACAGTGCAGCTTATAGCGATTCGATCAAACGCTTACAATCAGAAGGCGCCGGTCTGGGTGATCTTTACGACGAGCTTGTACTCACCGATATCGGGCTTGCTGCGGATGCTTTTCTTCCGGTGTATCAATCCAGCAAGGGACGAGAGGGTTATGTCAGTATCGAAGTGTCTCCATTACTGGCGCGCGATACCGAAGCGACGCTGGCAGAGGCGCGCGAATTGTGGGGTCGTCTGGCAAGACCGAATATTATGATCAAGGTGCCAGGCACGCACGAAGGCATTCCAGCGATTCGTCAGTTATTGATTGAAGGCATCAATGTCAATGTAACCCTGCTGTTTTCAGTGGGCCGTTATCTGGAAGTGCTGTCGACCTATATTGAGGCACTGGAAGCGCGGCGTCAGGCTGGCCAGCCGTTATCGAGTGTGGCCTCGGTCGCCAGTTTTTTCCTGAGCCGTATCGACGTTAAAGTGGATGCTTTGCTCGATGCCATTATTAATGCTGGTGGCAAGCAGGCAGGTATTGCTCGTCAGTGTCGTGGCCAGGCCGCTATCGCCAGTGCTGTTTTTGCTTACCACCGTTTTACCGAAACGGTGAAAGAAAAAAACTGGCAAGATCTGGCAGCAGCGGGCGCAAATACGCAGCGTTTGCTCTGGGCAAGTACCGGCACCAAAGATCCTTCCTACAGTGATATTAAATATATTGAGGCACTTATAGCACCGGACACGGTTAATACCGTGCCCTTTGAAACGCTCGATGCTTATCGTGACCATGGTGAACCTGCTGTTCGTATGGGCGGTAATATCGAGAATGCATCGGCCGTGATGCGCAGTCTGTCTGATCTGGGAATTAATATGCGTGAAATCGATGATGCGCTGGAAGAAGAAGGCATAGAAAAATTTATCAAGCCTTACAAATCATTACTGGCCAGTTTTGAAAAAATTGGTGTCCCCGCCTAGGGAAGCTTTGATTCGATCAGATTTTATAATAAGCCACACTCAGCAACGAAGGATGACATGTTAGCCTCAAAAAATATACAACACCCACACAATGCACAGTTTGTTTTATTCGGCGCCATGGGCGACCTGGCCTGGCGACTGGTTGGTCCGGCACTGTTCAATTTATATCTGGATAAACAATTACCCGAACAGTTCACACTGATCGGTATTGATCGTGAAATTAACGCCGATGATCTGCGTCAGCGCTGGCAAGATGGTGTGGTGAGGTTCTCGCGCAGTGGCACGCCTTCAGATTCTGACTGGCAGAGTTTCGCAAAACGCATTGAAGCGTATGCCATGGATCTGAACGACATCACGCATTACGCCGAGCTCAAAAACCGGCTCAAAAAAAATTCGGCTAAACCTGACGCGCAGGTGTTTTATCTGGCGATTCCGCCGAGCCTGTTTGGCGCGGTGGCCGACGGTCTGGCCAGCGCAGGTTTGCATCATGACCGGCAGCGCGCTCGCATCGTGGTGGAAAAACCACTGGGTGACAGTCTTGAAGCGTTTCAGGAAATTGATGACACCTTGCGCTCGCATTTTGAAGAGCGACAGATTTATCGCATGGATCATTTTCTGGGTAAAGAAACGGTACAGAACATTCTGGCCATGCGTTTTGCCAATCCCATTTTTGAACCGATCTGGAACCGGCGCTATATCGATCATATTACGGTGACCGTGGCCGAAGATATCGGTGTCGGCCATCGCGCGGGCTATTACGAACACGCGGGTGCGCTGCGCGACATGGTGCAAAACCATTTATTGCAAATCATGTGTCTGGTCGCGATGGAGCCGCCGGTGGCTTACGATGCCGAAGATATCCGTAATAAAAAACTTGATGTGCTGCGTGCCTGTCGTCCGATCCCGGCAGACAATGTATCTGCATTCGCAGTGCGCGGCCAGTACGCCAAAGGCTGGGTCGAAGGCGAAGCGGTTCCGGGTTATCGTGAAGAAGAAAATATTGATGCAAATTCAAAAGTGGAAACTTACGCGGCGGTGAAATTGCTGGTTGATAACTGGCGCTGGCAGGATGTGCCGTTTTATCTGCGCACAGGCAAACGCATGTCGGCTGCGGTGTCTGAAGTTTCGATACGCTTTCGCGATATTCCGCACAATGCTTTTCCGGCGATGACGGGTTTGAATTCACAACCGGTGCGACTGGTGATCCAGATTCAGCCGGAAGAAGGCATCATTATGAAGTTTATGGCCAAGGAACCCGGCAGCCCTATGCGTTTGCGTCCAGTGGATATGCGTTTTTCATATTCGGAAGCATTCAAAAAACCCAGCCCGGGGGCGTATGAAACCTTATTGCGAGATTTATTAGCAGGCGATGCGACCTTGTTCATGCGCAGCGATCAGGTCAAAGCCGCGTGGACGTTGTTGATGCCGGTACTCGATGCCTGGGCGGCGAACCCGGCGCCCGATTTTCCGAATTATGTTGCCGGCACCTGGGGCCCGGAAGATGCCGAGCGTCTGGTCGCACGCGATGGTTGCGCCTGGTTAACGCCGAGCCATGTCGAAACACATGATGAGGATTGTGGTTCGCATGAGTGAAAACTTTTCCGAACAACAGGCACCCGGTGCGCCCGGCATATTGCCCAACTGGTGCACTGGCGCCAAACAGATGGTGGGCACCAGTCTGGGGCCGTCACGCGTCTGGTTCACTGTTGGTCAGGGCATACTCAACGAAGTGTATTACCCGCGCATCGACATTGCGCAGTTGCGTGATCTGGGTTTTATCATCGCTGATGACAAAGGTTTCTGGCAGGAAATTAAATTACTGAAAGACTGCGAGGTAACATGCGTCGAGACCGGTGTGCCCGCAGTCACAATAGTGCATCGTCATCCACGTTTTACCTTTACCCAGCGCATTGTCAATGAACCCAACCGCGATGTCATTCTGATTGAAATTTCATTGCAGGGCGATGCGGATTTAAAACCCTATGTATTACTGGCGCCGCATCTGGGCGGTACCGGCAATCATAACTATGCCGAAGTCGGCAAGTTTCGCGGACGTTCTGTGCTCTGGGCCGAACAGGGGCCGTTTGGTCTGGCGCTGGCGGCGGTCGATGCCCGGCAGCAAAATGTGCTGGCTAAATGCAGCGCAGGGTATTCCGGCACTTCGGATGGCTGGCAGGATTTTAATCGTCACGGTCATCTGAAAATGTCATATCGTCAGGCGGGGCCGGGTAATGTGGCGCTGATCGGTGGTTTGTCACCTCAGGCCACGCTCGCAATCGGTTTTAGCAGCAGTCGCGAATCTGCAGCCACGCTCGCGTTTTCGTCTTTGTTGCAACCATTCGATTTGATCTGGCAACAACAGATCGATCACTGGGAACAGTGGCACAAAAACTGTCACCTGCCTGTTGCCAAAGAACACGTTGAGATTCCACAGGCGCTGGCGGAGCAGGTTAAAGTGAGTGCCATGGTGTTGCGCGCGCATCATGACCAGACATTCCGTGGTGCGCTGGTCGCCAGTCTTAGTGTGCCCTGGGGTGAAAGTTCGGCAGAACGTCCGGGGTATCATCTGGTCTGGCCGCGTGATCTGGTGGAATGCGCAGGTGCTTTGCTGGCATTGGGCTCAGAAGTTGAAGCGCGCGAAATTTTACGTTACCTGATGGCAACACAACGCGAAGACGGCAGCTGGTATCAGAATCAATGGCTCGGTAGCAAACCGTTCTGGACCGGGATTCAACTCGACCAGGTGGCGTTTCCGGTATTACTGGCCGGCACCCTGGTGCAGCGTGATGCGCTCGACGGGATTGTAGTCACTGACATGGTGCAGCGTGCGCTGGGGTTTATTGCAAACAACGGGCCTTTGAGTCCACAGGATCGCTGGGAAGAAAACAGCGGCGTGAATACCTTTACCATGGCGGTGTGTCTGGCTGCGCTGGTGACCGGTGCGGATTTTTTACCGGCAGCAGAAGAAGCCTTTGTGCTGGAACTGGCGGATTACTGGAATCTGCGTCTCGATGACTGGACTGCGGTGCACAACACACCGTTTGCCAAAGCGCAGAAGGTGGACGGTTATTATCTGCGTATTATGCCGAGCTCGGCACTGTCCGATGAGTCGGTGCTGATGCGCGCGATGCCGATCAAGAATCGCAAAACCGATCCCGGTCTCAGTCCTAACGAACAGATCGGCGTGGATTTTTTACAGCTGGTGCGTTATGGCCTGCGCGATCCGAATGATCCGCTGGTGCGCGACACGTTAAAACTGATCGATAAATTATTGCGTGTCGAGTTGCCGCAAGGGCCGTGCTGGTATCGTTATACCGGTGACGGTTATGGTGAGCATTCAGACGGTCGTGCTTACGATGGCACCGGGCACGGTCGACTCTGGCCTTTGTTGACGGGCGAGCGTGGACACTATGAATTAATACACGGCGCTGATGCGATGCCGTATTTGCAGGCGATGGCGGCAATGGCGGGTGAAGGTGGCATGCTGCCCGAACAGGTCTGGGATAAAGACGATATTCCTGAGCACGGACTGGTGCTGGGGCAGGCAACAGGATCGGCGATGCCGCTGGCCTGGGCGCATGCTGAATATATCAAACTGGCCTGCTCGATTGCTGAAGGTCGGCCGGTGGACAGACCCGAAGCCTTGTGGTCGCGCTATCACGGCAAGCGGCCCGAGGTGCATATCTGGTACTGGTTACCGCAGGTGCCGTTGCGCCAGATACCGAAAGGTAAACGTCTGGGCTTTTGTTTGCCGCAGGCGGCGGATGTGATCTGGCGTTTTGACGATCAGGCCGAACAAACACTGGCAACGCAGGAACTCAGTCTCGGTGTGCACATTGCGCGTTTGCCGAAAGTCGATGCTAAGGTCAGCAAGATTGGTTTTCGTCTACAGGGAGATGATTTTGATGATACCCGGTATCAGGTTGTGATTAAATCATGATGTCGATCAAAATCTGAGATCAATCAAAGTAATCTTGCAGCATCGTTTTCAATAACCGCTTTCAATAACTGATAGTATCAAGCTGCAATCAGAATCGATGTAAAAATACTTTGCCTGATGTGAACCCGGCTGTGCCACCTGTCTGCGTTCTGCCAGTGTGCATTTTCTGGAACGGGCAAACATAAGAACCGACAGGAGTAGTCCATGACTTATGGTGTGGCCACAGCTGAACCAGAGCGCTCGCTCAGTCGTGAAGCTTTGATCGCTGCGCTGGGTGTGGTGTTCGGTGATATCGGTACCAGCCCGCTGTATGCCTTGCGCGAAAGTTTTGCTGGCACGCATGCAACCGTGCTCGACCGTGCTGACTTGCTCGGTGTGCTGTCGTTAATATTGTGGGCGTTGATACTGGTGATCTCGCTCAAGTATCTGTCTTTTGTGCTGCGCGCCAACAACCAGGGCGAAGGCGGCATCATCGCGCTGGTGGCATTGCTTAATCCCTGGCGCAGTCGTGCCGGTGAACCGCGCTATATATTAATGTTAATGGGTCTGTTCGGTGCCTGTTTGCTGTACGGTGATGGCACGATCACGCCTGCGATTTCGGTGCTAAGTGCGGTTGAAGGTTTGAAGGTTGCGGCGCCCTCGCTGGATGCCTTTGTGGTACCGATCACGCTTGTGATTTTGATCGGACTGTTTGCAGCACAACGATTTGGCAGCGGAAAAATCGGTATTTTTTTCGGCCCTGTGATGTTGCTCTGGTTCGCGGTGCTGGCTCTGTTGGGGTTGCGCGGCATCATCATGGAACCGAGCGTGCTGGTAGCGTTTAATCCCTGGTACGCGGTTACTTTTTTCACTCATAATGGCTGGGAAGGTTTTTTCACGCTGGGTGCGGTGTTTCTTGTGGTCACCGGCGGTGAAGCGTTGTATGCCGACCTCGGGCATTTTGGTGCAACGCCGATTCGGCGCGCCTGGTTCTGGATTGTGTTCCCGGCGCTGGTATTAAATTATCTCGGTCAGGCGGCCTTGCTGATTCAGCAACCGACAGCGATATCAGCACCGTTTTTTCATCTTGCGCCCGACTGGGCCAGTATACCGCTGGTATTGCTTGCTACGGTGGCGACCATCATTGCATCGCAGGCTGTGATCAGCGGAACCTTTTCGCTCACGCGTCAGGCAATACAACTGGGTCAGTTACCGCGCATGCGCGTGATTTTTACCCAGGCAGAAGAATCCGGTCAGATATATTTACCGCTGGTGAACTGGTTATTGATGGCAGCGTGCCTGGGTCTGGTGCTGGGTTTCGGTAGTTCTGCGGCACTGGCGTCGGCCTATGGTATGGCGGTGTCGCTGGATATGCTGATCACCACCATGCTGGCGGTGGCGGTGGCCTGGCGTTTTAACTGGAACCGGATGGTGGCGCTGGGCGCGGGTGCCTTGTTCGTGATTATCGACAGTGCATTTCTCGGTGCCAACCTCGCCAAGATCCCCGACGGTGGCTGGTACGCCTTGCTGATTGCTGGACTGATTTTTATTGTGATGTGGACCTGGCGCGCGGGCCGTGCTTTGTTGTCATCCCGGTTGGCAGAACGTTCTATTAGTCAGCAGGAATTTCTACAGCAGATCGATGACGATCCGCCTTATCGCGTGCACGGCACCGCCGTGGTATTGACAGGACAGTACGAGACGCTGGTACCTGCTTCATTAATGCACCATATCTCGTGTACCCATGTGCTGCACGAACGGGTTATTTTTCTCACTGTGATTATCGAGGATAGTCCGCATGTGCCTGCGGCAGAACGTCTGGAAGTGGAGGATCTCGGCCAGGGCATTGTGCGTATGCGCGTGCACTATGGTTTTTCACAGCCACCCAATATTCCGGTGGCATTGCGACTGGCCGAGGTGTTCGGTACCCCGATCGATACCGACTCGGTGATTTATATGCTTAGCCGTGAAACCCTGATCGCGCGCCGCGATGTTCCGGGTCTACCGTTCTGGCAGGAACTGATTTTTGTCTGGCTGGCGCGTAATGCAGGTCGTGCCACCGCGTTTTATCGTTTGCCCGAAGAACAGGTGCTGGAAATTGGTTTGCAGGTGGCGCTGTGAAACTCAGTGCCCGACGTCTGCAAGATCGTGATGGTGTATCGGTCGTCGCAACAACAGCACCAGCGGCAGCATCATCAAAAAACTGATGGTGACAAACCAGAACGCATCGATGAATGCCAGCATACCGGCCTGGCGGTCGAGCGTATTCGCGAGTTGATGCGCGGTGGCAGGATTACTCAAACTCATACCGTGCGCGTTCAGCCAGACTTGCAGTTTGGGATTGAACGGGTTGATGTAACCCCCCAGCTCCTGCCAGTGAAACTGGGTGCGATTGGTGAGCACGGTGGCGATCACCGAAATGCCAATCGAACTGCCAACGGTACGGGTCAGGTTGAACAGCCCGGCAGCTTCCGCTGCGACTTCTCTGGGCAGGGTGTCATAGGCCAGCGTGGACAGCGTGACAAATATCAGTCCCATACCCAGGCCCTGAATCACGCCCGGCCAGAGCACCCAGCCGGGACTGATATCCAGCGTGTAGGACACCATGATCAAGGTGCCGAATGAAGCCAGGCAGATACCGACGAATATCAGATAGCGTGGGTCAAAGCGATTGATCAGCTGCCCGCACATGAACATACCTACCGCGCTGGCGATACCTCGTGGTGCCATAACCAGACCGGTGAGTTCAGCAGGATAGCCCATCAATCGTTCCAGCATGATCGGTTGAATAGCAATGATCCCAAACAGGCCAAGACCAAAGGCGCCCATCATCGAAGAGGCCGTGGCAAAATTGCGATCACGAAACAGCGACAGATTGATGATGTTGTCTGACTTGTTCCAGCCGCGCAGCACAAAGCCGACCAATGCAATGACGCTGACCATACTCAGAGTGGTGATCATGCTGGAATTGAACCAGCCTTCCTGGTTACCGCGATCCAGCACCAGTTGCAGGCTGCCGATGCCTGCAATCATTAGCGCTATCCCCATCCAGTCGATGCGCACAATTTTTCGCACGGTATTTTGCACCGTAGCCAGTGCCAGCAGTACCGAGATAATGCCTACTGGAAGGTTGATGTAAAACACCCAGCGCCAGTTTGCATGATCGGTGATGTAGCCGCCCAGGGTCGGGCCCAGTACCGGCGCGACCATGATGCCGATACCCCAGATGGCCATCGCCTTGCCGCGTTCTTTGCGGCCAAAACTTTCCACCATGATCGCCTGCGACAGCGGGATGATGGGTGCGCCCAGGCAGCCCTGCAATATCCGAAACACAACCATCTCGAACAAGCTTTGCGCCATGCCGCACAGCGCCGAACTGAGCACAAAACCGGTGATGCAAATCAGGATCAGTCGGCGCTGGCCAAGGCGTGCGGCGAGAAAACCGGTGAGCGCTACGAAGATCGCATCGCTCACCATATACGATGTGAGTACCCAGGTGACCTGTTCTGAAGTCGCACCCAGCGCACCCATCATATGCGGCAGAGCGACATTGACGAT
>CAYRNH010000064.1:0-6278 GCA_964425515.1 uncultured Thiotrichaceae bacterium
GAAAACGCAGCCGCATTAATCGAAGCCGGTGCCGATATGCTGGCGGTGATCTCCGGCGTTTTTGCCGCCGCCGATATCAACGCCGAGGCACGCCGCTTCGCCACGCTGGAATGGCGAACACACAGTCCGGCCTGAAATTCTGTGGCCGTTTCAGGTAAACTTCGCCTCCAATTTCACTTATAAATTCAAGAATTCAGCATGAGCACAATGGCAGAACAGTTCAAAGCCGCGCAGCAGCATATCCCCGGCGGCGTCAATTCACCGGTGCGCGCTTTCCGTAGCGTTGGCGGCGACCCGGTATTTATTGCCAAAGCCAGCGGCGCCTATATCACCGACAGCGAAGGCAAAGACTATATCGACTACGTCGGTTCCTGGGGGCCGATGATTCTGGGCCACGCTCACCCCGAAGTGATCGCTGCGGTGAAAGCGGCGGCCGACAATGGCCTCAGCTTCGGTGCACCCACCGAGCTCGAAACCCGCATGGCCAACAAGGTCTGCGAACTGGTTCCATCGATGGACATGGTTCGCATGGTGAGTTCGGGCAGCGAAGCCACGATGAGCGCGATCCGGCTCGCGCGCGGTTACACCGGGCGCGACAAAATCATCAAGTTCGAAGGCTGCTATCACGGCCACGCGGATTCATTATTAGTTAAGGCCGGTTCCGGTGCGCTGACTCTGGGCGTGCCCGATTCCCCGGGCGTGCCCGCGAGTCTGGCCGCGCTCACACTCACCCTGCCCTACAACAATTTGCAGCAGGTCGAAGACACACTGGCCCAGGTCGGAGACGAAGTCGCCTGCATCATCATCGAACCGGTGGCGGGCAATATGAACTGTATCCCGCCGGTGCCTGGTTTTCTCGAAGGCATCCGCGAGCTGTGTACCAAACACGGTGTGGTGTTAATTTTTGATGAAGTCATGACCGGTTTCCGTGTCGCGCTCGGTGGCGCGCAGGCGCATTACGGCATCACGCCCGATCTCACCACGCTCGGCAAGGTCATCGGCGGCGGCATGCCGGTCGGTGCTTTTGGTGGCAAGCGCGAGATCATGGAAAAAATCGCTCCGCTGGGTCCGGTGTATCAGGCCGGCACCCTGTCGGGCAACCCGATCGCGATGAGCGCGGGCCTGAAAACACTGGAGCTGATTTCGGCTCCGGGGTTTTACGAAGAACTCAGCGAAAAAGTGGTCTATCTTACCGACGGCATTCTCGCTGCCGCCAAAGAGGCCGGCATCGCCATGACCTGCAACCGCGCCGGCGGCATGTTCGGCCTGTTTTTCAGTGATCAGCAGGTGACCAGTTTTGCCCAGGCCACGCAGTGCAATGTCGAACAGTTCAAGGCCTTTTTCCACGGCATGCTGGACGAAGGTATTTATCTCGCGCCTTCCGCCTATGAGGCCGGCTTTGTTTCCAGCATGCACAGCCAGAGCGATCTCGACGCCACGATTGCAGCGGCGAAAAAAGTCTTCGCCCGGATTGGCTAAGCGTATGAAAACCTGGATCTACCGCTGCTCGAACAAGCCCGATCTATATATCTATCTGGCCGAGCGCGATGATTTCTCGCAAGTGCCCGCTGCGATGCTGACCAGCCTGGGCAATATCAACTTTGCCATGGAGCTCGAACTGAACGAGCACACAAAGCTGGCGCGCGAGGATGCCGCGAAAGTAATGCACAACCTCAGTGAAAACGGTTTTCATCTGCAATTACCCCCACCGGTTCTGACCGAGCAAATGATGAAACAACTGGCTGAAAACCAGTAAACCGCAGCAAAACGGGCCAATCTTAAAATCCACAAGGCCTGCATCTATATCTGGCTGCATTCACTGGTATAATAGAGCTTTAGGTCTAAGTCAGGACGCTGTCACACACCGCCTCACGTTCATCTGCGAGGCATAGGCTCGGAAGCCTTTATACCGACCTTTACACGACAATACACGATCTACATTTCGGGGTACACATGACCAATATCAATCTAATTTCCAAACTGCTTATTATCAGCGCCGCCATCTCCATCCCAGCCAGTGTTATCAGCATGCAACTGCACGACAATGTGGAAATGGATATTGCTGAAACCATTAAATTCCTGTTCAAGCCAGACAATATCGCAATACTGATCACCTCATTCATCAGCGTTTTTTCCGGAAGCTATCTCAGCAGCTGGTTCTCAAGAAGAAACTCGGGCACCAATATTGAAGTGGGCGCCGGTCGTGAAATCGGCACAGTCAAATGGTTCAATGCTGCCAAAGGCTTTGGCTTTATCACACGAGAAAACGGTGAAGACATTTTTGTACACTTTCGTTCAATACAGGGCAAGGGTCACCGCTCGCTTGGCGAAGGCCAGAAAGTCGTATTTGCTATTGCCGATGGCGAAAAAGGTCAGCAGGCTGTAGATGTTAAAAGCACCTGAGCATTGTGCTGCAGACTAGATAAAAAAAGCCCCGACCAGCGGGGCTTTTTTTGTTCAATCTTCTGCGTGTCAGATTATGCAACCTTAATCCTGACCACGTGCATCACTTCCATTTCCATGCCCGCAACAATTTCATAGCTCGGGTAATAGGTCAGGTTCACCTGTTTGCCCTGCACATTCTTGTACTTTTTTTTGCGCTTGAACCTGAACGGCACTTCACAGCCTTCGATCATCAGCGTATTGATGATCCAGTCGTGGGTGTCTCTTTGCACATGCGAGATCACCTTTTTCGCATCCGAGTGAATAAGCTCTGGATGCTTTTTAAGTAACTTATCAGGATCGGTTTTCATACTACTCACGAGACAGCGAGCTGTCGTCAAAACTCACGCTAGCTTTCGGTCAAAAGATCGATGCTTTCAGAAATCAGCGAAGCGGAATCATACATATTCGACGCCACTACAATTTGCATCGCCAGCTTGTTAATTTCATAAGCTGTCATTTCTTTGACGCCTTCGCATTCTTTTTTAACCATTTTTACCGCGGCAGCAATTTCACCCGCTTCAATATTTAGACTCATAGCAGACCTTTGGATATGGATTGGTTTTTATTGCGGCTATTATAAGCGATCAGCGCTACAAGAGGTAGAGACTTATAGACGCAAAACACCTGGAAGCGAAACCGCAGAGAACGCCGAGAAAAGTTTTTTGGTATAAAAACTTAAAACCAGCCCACCAAAATTGGAACCACAGAGAACACAGAGGAAAGCGATTATAAATTAGCGATCAGGTATAGCTCTTCTGGCTTCATATGCCATGAAATCACCAGATGAAATCCATTCGAGCTTGTCGATAGGATAGTTATATAAATAGACCCAGGCGCGGCTTTTTGTACCATCCGATAGCTCAATCTCCTGATGTCTCCGAACATATTCGGTGGGCTCAGAAAATCCTGATCCGCATTCTTCGTACTGATCCAGTTTCGGCAGTGCGATCGCTGAATTGTGCAAGCGATAAACTTCGCCCTTCACTCTTTCAGCCGGATTGTCCGATGGCACGACACCGGGGTAATAATCCACCTTGTAAAGTCGACCCTGGTATGTGCCTTCGGCGACAAAGTCCGCATATCGCGCGAGCAAGCGGTACATCTCGCTTTCAGTGTCTCTTCGAAGCGTTCCATAGACAAACAATAATTCTTCAGTCATTTTCATATAAAGCGAAACCGCATATGCACAGAGAACACGGAGACAGGCTTTTTTGTTTCAAATCGAATCAGTCAACATAACTCATTGGGGAAACAAATTTCTCCATCACTTTTTATCATAATAATTCATCAGTCATTGCCGCGCTTGATCAGTAGCAGAAGCGGGATAGTTGCCAGCAGCGCAATACTGAACAACTCGAATACATGGATCAATGAGATCATCTGCGACTGCTGGCCGAGCAAATGCCCCAGAACCTGGGCCGAGAGGCGCGAAGAATCAGGCAGGTGTAGCCGTGCAAGGTAAGCGCTCAGCGCAGGATTGAACGGGTTGATGTGCCCACCTAGCTGGTTCCACGCCTGCTGCGCATAATGCGTGGTCAGGCCGGTGCTCGCGGCGGTGCCGGCTGATGCAGCGACCGTGCGCACCAGTTGGCGCAGCCCGGCGGCCTCGGTCGTCTGCTCGGGCCGCAGGGTGGAGAAAGCGAGTGTTGTCAGCGGTACGAACACAAAACCCATGCCCAGACCCTGCAGGATGATCGGCCAGATCAGCCACCACAGGCCAATGTTTAGATTGTATTGCATCATCGCTATCGTGCCCGCCGCCGACAGCAGCACGCCAGTAAGCACAAGAGGACGCGGGCCGGTGCGGTTGACGAGACGGCCGGCAAGCTGCATCGTCAGCGCTGCCGCAATGCCCCGCGGCATGAGGATCAGGCCAGTCGTTAACACCGGAATGCCCAGCAACGATTCGGTGAATATCGGCTGCAAGGTCAACGCGGCAAACAAATTGAACATGATCGAAGCAAAGATCAGGTTCGACACCGAAAAGTTTCGATCCCTGAACAGTCTCAGGTCGATGATACCAGCGCCCCGCTTCGCGTTCGCGTGATACACCAGCATGCCGAAACCGGCCACGCTCAGCAGCGTTGCGACCACGATGAACGGTGACGAGTACCAGTCGTACTGGGTACCGCGATCGAGCACCATTTGCATGGCGCCCACAGCAACGAACAGGTAGCCGAAGCCGATCCAGTCCATGCGCCGAGGCTTGATTTCGGTCTCGGGAATGAACATCCATGCGCTGGCCAGCGCGAGTAAGCCGATGGGAACGTTGATAAAAAAGGCCCAGCGCCAGCTCGCCACCTGGGTGAGATAACCGCCGAGCGTGGGGCCGATGACCGGCCCGACGATGGCGGCAAGACCGAAGATCGCCATCGCCTTGCCGCGTTCCTGTGGCGGATAATTCGTAATCAGGATCGCCTGCGCCAGCGGCATCAGCGCGGCACCCGCAATCCCCTGCAGGAAGCGAAACAGCACGATCTGGTCAAGGCTGGTTGCCAGCCCGGTGAGGCCCGAAGTAAACATGAAGCCAGCAATGCTGAAAAGCAGCAGCCGCTTCTGGCCGATCCGATCCGACAGGTAGCCGGTGAGCGGCATGAATACGCCGGAGGCAATCAGGTAAGTGGTGAGCACCCATGTGATCTGATCCGGCGTGGCCGAGAGCGTTCCTTCCATATGCGGCAATGCAACGACGACGATCGTGGTGTCCACGATCTGCAAGATCGCTGCAAGCATCACAGTGACGGTGATAAGCAGCCGGTTAGACATCATTCGAGTGCACCATTTCTGGTATCAGCTAGCGGTTAAAAGAACCTAACTCTTTAAATCGTCTGACCCAATTTAAGGTTGTCATTCACAACAAAAAACTATTTTATTTAAAAGCGAAACCGCAGACTAACTTTACTGGATAAAAGCGAAACCACAGACAAATTCGACGGGATCGAATTTGAACGTGTGCTTTTACGCGGCCCGTAGGGTGGCGAGCAGGACGCCCGGAATAAACGCAGAGGGCGCAGAGAAAAACTTTGAATCTAAAAACCAGAAGCGGAACCGCAGAGGCACGGAGAACATAGAGGAAAAACTTTATTGTTACTGGCCAGAAAACAATCCCTCCGCCACTTTAATTTATCTTTCGATGATAAATTCGACCAGCTGATCAGGATGAACATATTCTTCTGATTGCGCGAACCATTTTGCGGACACACCTGCATCATGGACTGAATTCATATCACCACTCAACAGGTGATGCCATGCAGGCAAAGGCCGCCCTGTATTCAATCGTTTATAGGCACAGGTGTCAGGCAACCAGCTCATTTCCTGAAGGTTATCCAGGGTTAACTGGATACACATTGGTGCCTTTGTCAGTCGATTTTCATAGTCGCCGCATCGACATGTCGCGACATCAAGCAAGCGGCAACTGACTGAAGTATTGAACACTTCACCACTGTCTTCATCCTCTATCTTTACCAGGCAACACAGACCACAACCATCACACAATGACTCCCATTCATCTGGTGTCATCTGCTCAAGTGATTTCGTTTCCCAGAAATTATCGCTAACCATCAAAGCAATGTCAGATTTGTTATCTTTGCCGGTGCGGCGAGATCTTTAACTTCCATAATAAAGCTCCCTTGCAGGAAAAGATAATGAACAGACTATTCTCCCCATCTCGGCTGCAATGCATTCTCCACACCCAGCTGATCCAGAATTTTGCCAACCACAAAATCAACCAGATCATCCACGGTTTTCGCTTTGTTATAAAAACCCGGATTGGCATCAACAATCACCGCGCTCATGCGCGACAGTTTGAGCATGTTTTCCAGATGAATATCAGA
>CAYRNH010000064.1:6378-11503 GCA_964425515.1 uncultured Thiotrichaceae bacterium
GTCATCGCCAGAGAAATGATTTTATTGTTTACATTTTTCATTTTTCATTTTCCATACCCGACACAAACATTCGGGCACATGCTTTTCATTGCGATGCAAGCGCATCGAGTAAGCGGGTGTGTATCGCTTCGAAACCGCCATTGCTCATGATCAGTACATGGTCGCCTTTTTTCGCCTGCTGACAAACGCGCTCAATGATTGCATCGGTCGAATCTAAAACAGTCACCGGTTTTTTTGAACTGGCCGCCACTTCGGACAAATCCCAGTCTAGCCCTGCAGGTTGATAAAGCAAAATTTCATCCGCATCCTGTAATGCGTCCATCATCGCGTTTTTCTGTACGCCCATGCGCATGGTGTTGGAACGTGGTTCCAGCACTGCAATGACCCGCTCGCCGGGTTTTTTGATTTCATCCAGCGCCGACAGCGTTTCTGCAATCGCAGTCGGGTGATGCGCAAAGTCATCGTACACCGTAATATCATTCACCACACCGCGAATTTCCTGGCGACGTTTGATGCCGTCGAATTCAGCCAGTGCAGCGCAGGCGTCTTTTACCGGAACACCGGCATGACGTGCAGCAGCAATCGCCGCGAGCGCGTTCAGACGATTGTAGGCACCGTGCATTTTCCAGCTGACCTGGCCGACTACTTTGCCATCCACACACACTGAAAAACGTTCGCCGTTTTCCCAGCAGTTGCTGATCGACCAGGTTTGATTTTCAATAGCAAATTTTTCTATCTGCGACCAGCAACCCATGTCGAGCACATCCTGCAGATTTTGGTCTGCGCCATTGACGATCAACTTGCCTTCGCCCGGGATGGTGCGCACCAGATGATGAAACTGTTTCTTGATCGCGTCGAGATTTTCAAATATATCAGCGTGATCAAATTCAAGATTATTCAATATGCAGGTGCGCGGCTGGTAATGAACAAACTTGGAGCGCTTGTCGAAAAACGCGGTGTCGTATTCATCGGCTTCGACCACAAAAAACGGATAATCACCAAAGCGTGCGGACAGACCAAAATTGCCCGGTACCCCGCCGATCAAAAAACCGGGATTGAGCCCGGCGTATTCGAGTATCCAGGCCAGCATGCTGGAGGTGGTGGTTTTTCCGTGTGTGCCTGCGACCGCCAGCACCCAGCGCTGGCTGAGTACGTTCTCTGCCAGCCACTGCGGTCCCGAGGTGTACGGAATATTATTGTTGAGTACGTGCTCCACCATCGGGTTACCGCGCGACAGTGCATTGCCGATCACCACCTGATCGATTTCCTCGGTAAGGTCGGCCGGGTCATAGCCTTCGCATAACACAATGCCGTGTTCCTGCAGCTGGGTACTCATCGGCGGATAGACATTGGCATCCGAGCCGCTGACCTGATGACCCGCCTGTTTGGCCAGCAGCGCAATGCCGCCCATGAATGTACCGCAAATACCAAGGATATGAATTCTCATTGTGCGCCCGGAAAAATCAGTTGTGAAACAGTAATCGAAATCATGAACAGGGCGAATGATAATGCAATTGCGCTGGCCATGCCGCTGTCAATTGCGCGACGAAAAATATGCGCGACCACCATCAGTTCCCAGCTGGTCAGCAACAGCATCAGAATCCAGAGCGTATTTTGCAAACTCTGGCCAGCATCTTCGGCCACGATCAAAAACGGCCACGATACCAGATGAAAAATCGCACCGGTGCCGCAGATAGCAGCGGCGGTCTGTACAAAACGCGGACGCCGGTTCAGAGTAAGCAGCAACAGACCGGTAAACGCCAGTGACACTGCAAGATCCAGCAAGGTGCTGGACACAGATATACCCATATCATAGTGCGCACTCAACACCACTACTCCGGTGAGCAGGTTGAGCAGAATCACCTCCTGCAGCAGGCGCAGTGAAGCCGGCACGTCTTCGGGGCCGCGCTGTAACAGTATTATCGAGAGTAGAATTCGGAACACAGACACGGCGACATTAGTGCATAATACGCCGCTAAAGACAATGACTTCAGAACATATCACAATCACCCACCCCGACGACTGGCATCTGCATCTACGTGATGGAGAGGCGCTGGCTGCGGTCGCTCCGATGACCGCGCGGCAGTTCGCGCGCGCAATTGTGATGCCCAATCTGAAGCCGGCGATCACCACCGTGAAACAGGCCGTGGCCTACGTTGATCGCATTGTCGCCGCAGTGGGCGACAGTCCTTTCGAACCGCTGATGACGCTGTATCTCACCGATGAAACCACGGCCGAAGAAATCGAGCGCGCGCGCAAAAGCTGTTTTATCAAGGCGGTGAAACTCTACCCGGCGGGCGCCACCACCAATTCTGCCCAGGGCGTCACCGATATCCGCCGCTGCGACAAGGCCCTGGCCGCGATGCAGGAATGCGGTCTGCCGCTGCTGGTGCACGGCGAAGTCACCGATCCGGGTGTCGATGTTTTCGACCGTGAAAAAGTATTCATCGATCAGGTATTACTGCCGCTGATTAACCGTTTTCCAGATCTTAAAATTGTGTTCGAACACATCACCACCGCCGACGCGGTGAATTTTGTGCTCGAAACCGACAACCATATCGCCGCCACCATCACTGCGCATCATCTACTCTACAACCGCAACGCCATGTTCGAGCGCGGCATTCGTCCCCATATGTATTGTCTGCCGGTGTTGAAGCGTGAAACGCACCGACGCGCGCTGGCGCACGCAGCCATCAGCGGCAATAAAAAGTTTTTTCTCGGCACCGACAGCGCACCACACGCACAGAACAGCAAGGAAACCGGCTGCGGCTGTGCCGGCATTTTTAGCGCGCACGCTGCAATCGAACTCTACACCAGCTTTTTCGACGCGATGAATGCACTCGATAAGCTGGAAGCCTTCGCCAGCTTTCACGGCCCGGATTTTTACGGCCTGCCGCGAAACCAGGACCAGATCACGCTGGATAAAACCGACTGGACCGTGCCCGACAGTTACCCGCTGGGTAATGGCGAAACCCTGATTCCGCTGCTCGCCGGCGAGACCCTTCACTGGAAATTACGCACTGCTAATGACGAATAATGACAAGTCGCCGATGGCGCAACGCTTCCGCGGCTTTTTTCCGGTCGTGGTGGATGTCGAGACCGGTGGATTCGATCAGAACAAGGATGCGCTGCTGGAAATCGGCGCGCTGACTTTGAAAATGGATGAAGACGGCCATATCGCGATCGACGAGAAATATGCCTGCCATGTCGAGCCTTTCGAAGGCGCCAACATGGATCCGAAATCGATGGAAGTAAACGGTATCGATCCCTGGCACCCGTTCCGTATGGCCAAGCCCGAAGATGTCGCGGTGCGCGAACTGTTCCGCTTTGTCGGCAAAGCGATGAAACAGAACCACTGCACGCGCGCCATCATGGTCGGTCACAACACGCCGATGGATCTGAATTTCATTAATGCGGCTGCGGTGCGCAACAAGCTGGCACGCAACCCGTTTCATCCTTTCAGCACCTTCGATACGGTCAGTCTCTGCGGTCTTGCTTACGGTCAGACCGTGCTCTCACGCGCAGCACAAACCGCCGGGCTGGACTGGGACAACGAACAGGCACATTCCGCGCTGTATGACGCTACACGCACTGCCGAACTGTTCTGTGCCATCGTCAACACCTGGCGAGACGGCGTCGGCCCGGTCTGGAGCTGAAGTCTCGCCGCTGCACAATATGCTCAATTCTTGACTATATTAAGGGATATCAAAAAAAATTATGCCTCTTGCGGGGCACAGAAGCAGGAACCAGCCAGCCCAGATGAGCAAGCACGATCTCTCCATAATTATTGTCGATGACCTGCAATTCAGCCGAATTGTGGTCAAAACCGCCCTGAAAAAAGCCGGTTACGATGGTGTTCGCATGGCTGACAGCGCCAGCGAAGCACTACGTATGCTGGACGAAAAACCCGCAGACGTGGTTCTCGCCGACTGGATGATGCCGGAAATGGACGGTCTCGAACTCACTGACAAAATTCGCCAGCGCGACGAAGAAAACGGGGTTTACACCGCCATTATTCTGTTCACCGCCAATGATGGTACCGAGTTTCTGGTCAAGGCCTTCGACCACGGTGTTGATGATTATCTACGCAAACCGCCGATTCCGGACGAGCTCGCTGCTCGGGTCAATGCTGCGGCGCGTATTTCTGCCATGCAAAACGATCTGCTCGAAACCTCGCGCCAGCTGGAATCAAAAATCCGTCGTCTGGAAGAAGTGGCGCTGATCGATCCAGTCACCGGTGCTGGCAATATGCGCCTGCTCACTCAGGAGCTGCGTGCACATCTGCTGGAAGCGTCTTCACGCGAGGGCGGTGTCTGTCTGGCGATGCTGGTGTTGAATCAGCTCAATAGTATCAGCGAGGAGCACGGCTCGAAGATCGAAGAAGAAATTCTTATCGGTCTGCAGCGCCGCCTGCGTCGTACGGTTCGCCCGACTGATACCATTGCCCGAATCGACGACAATGTATTTGCCATCGTCATGCACCATACGCATGCCGTCAATTACCGTGAAGCTTCGCTGGAACGCATCATCGCCAGTATTAACCAGCGCCCATTGAAAACCACGGCGGGGCCATTTGAAGTGACCGCATCCATGGGGGCCCAGTATTACAACGGCAGTGACAAAATGATTTCTGCCCGGGAAATGGTGGCTCAGGCACAACAGAAACTGGAACGGGCGCTGGAAAGCGCGGAAGGCAGTATCGAATACTAGCAACAAGTATTGCCCAGTAAAAAAGCCCCGCATGCGGGGCTTTTTTACTGGCGGACCGCCGACTGGATTAAGCCGGTACTGCCTCGTCGATCATTTTCTTGAGATCACCACTCTGGAACATTTCCAGCGTGATATCACAGCCACCGACCAGCTCGCCATTGATATACACCTGGGGGAAAGTTGGCCAGTCTGCATAACGCGGCAAATTCTGGAAAATTTCCTGGTCTGCCAGCACATTGCAGTAACCAAATTCCTTACCGCATTGCTTGAGCGCATCTACTGTGCGACCGGAAAAACCGCATTGCGGAAATTGCGGCGTGCCTTTCATAAAAATCATTACCGGGTTCTTTTTAACCGCTTCGTCAATTCTTTCTAAAACATCAGCCATAGCTATCACCTGCTCGTTACGAATGGG
>CAYRNH010000065.1:0-4221 GCA_964425515.1 uncultured Thiotrichaceae bacterium
GTTCCTACCCCGCAGGGCGATTACGAAGCCACGCTGGCGGAAATTCAAAGCCTGGTTACCTACATCGAAACCGAAACCGGGCAGATCGGTAGCATCGGCATCGCTACGCCGGGCGCGATTTCTCCTGCGACCGGTTTGATGAAAAATTCCAACTCGGTGTGCATGAACGGCAAACCGGTGCACACAGATCTGGCCGCATTATTAGGTCGAGAAATCAGAATTGCGAATGATGCCAACTGTTTTGCGCTGTCGGAAGCAACCGATGGTGCTGCTAAGAGTGCACGTGTTGTTTTTGGTGTGATTATCGGCACAGGAACCGGTGCGGGCATTGTGGTTGATGGAAAAGTTCTTGAAGGCCCGAACGCGATCGCGGGAGAGTGGGGGCACAATCCTTTGCCCTGGGCGCGGGACATCGAACTGCCAGGCCCGGAATGTTATTGCGGTAAAAATGGCTGTATCGAAACCTATCTCTCGGGCCCCGGCATGACACGCGATCATGAACTCTATGCCAATATTATTCTTGATACAGAAACCATCGTGAGCAAAGCGGTCTTTGAAGACGAAGACGCGATAGAAACCTTGCAGCGTTATGAAGACCGGCTGGCGCGTTCGCTGGCGCATGTGATCAATATCCTGGACCCGGACGTGATCGTACTGGGTGGCGGCATGGGCAATATAAAACAGCTGTATAAAAATGTTCCGGAATTGTGGGGCAGCTATGTGTTCTCCGATCAGGTAACGACAAAACTGCTGGCACCAGAATTCGGTGATTCATCCGGCGTAAGAGGCGCGGCGTGGTTGTGGTGAGGGCTATAAAGACCAAAAGCAAAAAACTGAACCACAGAGGCACAGAGAACACGGAGAAAACCTTTATAGGTAAAAGCTTTTAAAACAAAAATAAATTAGTGTTTTTCCTCTGTGTTCTCTGTGCCTCTGTGGTTCCGTCTTTATCTTTTCCCTGGTTCCGCGCCTAAGTTATTTTATCTCGTCGCAGACATTTCTGTTTTTGAACTTGCTGGCATCGTATTTATCGATATTCGCTGAGTTCGGCATCATGCTATGGATTTTTTCACTGCATTTTTGCATCTGTACCATCTCGCGTGAGTTCATGATTTCTTTGCTGTAGGCAAGGGCCTTGCTTTGTGCAGCGCTTCGCTTGCCGGCTTTGCAGAGTGATTTAATTTCCTGTCTCATCGCCTCGCCACGGGTTCTGAGTTTTTCAATGTCAGACTTATTGATTTTCTGCATACAGGTTTGCATTTCCATCATCGCTTTTTGCATCTCCTGCATTTTCGCCGGGTCCATGCCCATCATCTGCATCTGCTGGTCAGCGGCAAAGCTGGCAAACGAAATTAGCATTAGTCCAAGTATGGTGAGTAGTTTCATATCAATCTCCATTTTGTTTGTATGAAGCCGATTCTAACTGGAATCTGGCCCGTGGGTATAGTGCCCGGAAAATTATTCGGCGTCATCACCATCGAGCACGCGACCGGAAAAGTCATCATTGTCGTGCTTGTGATCGCCTCTGAGAATGTCGCGTTTGAATGCGGCTTCATCGATACTGGCGCCCAGATGTTTGACGATGATGCGTAGATCGATTTCTGCATTTTCAACACAGGATGTGCCGCCCGGTGAAGGTGTCATATTGAAAACGGCACCGATGCCGGTGTCGATCTTGGCTTCACCCATCAGCAGTTTGCCGTTGTT
This sequence comes from uncultured Thiotrichaceae bacterium, assembly GCA_964425515.1. Classification (GTDB taxonomy): domain Bacteria; phylum Pseudomonadota; class Gammaproteobacteria; order SZUA-229; family SZUA-229; genus JASBSR01. The sequence goes on from CAYRNH010000065.1 coordinate 1,708, forward strand.
CTTGTCGATCAGTTGCGGGCGAATGCCACCGACATGGCGCGCAAAGCTGAGTTCGCCGAGTTTCAGAGAAGGCACGATCTTGCGCGCGTCCTGTAGAAATAAAATTTTACGAATCAGTGGAATCTCGAACAGAATATTTTTCAGCATGTAGTTTCTGATATCGCTGACCTTGAGCAAGTCCCAGAGCGCCTTGGCCACTTTGCGGTCGAAACGAAATACACGGAAAAAGTCGGGCAGTGTGCTCAGGTTGTAGCGCTCAAGGATAGGTAATACCAGGGCGGTGGGACCGAAGCGGGTTTTGCCCGGCACCATCACATCAGGGTCGCCGTGGATGGCCGCAAAGGGCAGGGCATCATTTTGCACGGTGTAGACCTTGCCATTGAGCAGGTGCGGCGTGAAATAATAACTGCCTGCAATCGGCAGGCAGGAATAATGCAGGCCATAACCCAGATCGTGCGCCAGCTTGAGGCTGTGGCCGCCAGCGCAGACGACCAGCGAGCGCGCCTGATAACAGGCGTTGTGCGTTTCCACTTTGAACAGATCTTTTTCAATAGTAATGTGCAGTACTTCTTCGTTGTAATGCACTTTGACGCGTTTGTTTTCTATTAACTCGGCCTGTCTGACAAAAGAGCGGCTCAGGGCTTCAAAGTTGACTGCGGTGTATTCGTCGGTGCTGCCGAGTGCGACGATTTCGTCTTCGCGAAACACACCCTTTTTCATCGCGACCTCAGGTTCTATTTTTGCGATGTCTTTTTTTTCCAGCAGCCGCAGCTCTGGATAATGCGGTTTGAAAATTTCATAGCGTTTGCGCAAATAGGCGCATTCTTCTAAGCCCACGCCTAATACCATCTTCGGGTATTTGAAAATAATATGATGGCTGTCGGGCTGGCTGGTGGCGTAGCTTTCCAGCATGCTGGCGGCGCGTTTTACTTTCAGTGCTTTGTCGAGTGAATAATTGGTTTCGATATCACCGCGGTGCAGGGTCTGGCTATTATTGCTGGAAAGTGAATTGACTCGCGCCGGTGCGGCGTATTTTTCAATCAGGCCGATGTGTTCAAGACTGCTGTATTTGGCAGCGAGATAAAACAGCGCGGAGCCAGTGACTCCGCTGCCAATAATGAGCAGATCGTATTGACTGGATAAAGACATGATGTAGCCTGGGTTACAGTGATGATGTGTGAAGCAGTGTGTGTATTATAAAGACTTTGAGCGCATCACCATCATTTTTTCGATCTGCATGTCCTTGAATGTGTGTGGAATGCCGCCAATACCGTATCCGGAATGCTTGAGGCCGGCAAACGGCATCCAGTCAACCCGAAACGCGGTGTGGTCATTGATCATGATTGCCGAGCCATTGAGATGTTTGAACGCGTACAGACAGGTGTCGATATCTTTCGCGAATACCGAGGCCTGAAATGAGACATCAAGCGCATTGGCGCGCGCGATCGCATCATCAATATCGTCATACTCATACACCTGAATCACCGGGCCGAAGATTTCATTGCGTGAAATCGTGGCGTCATCCGGCGCATTGAGCAACACCGTGGGCTGGTAAGTGCTGGCGGTGATGTCATGGCCGCCGCAGATCAGTTCAGCGCCTTCGGCCACGGCTTCTGAAACCCATTGGTGGATGCGGTCGGTTTCGGCGTGGCGAATCAGCGGGCCGACATCGGTATCGGCCAGGGTTGGGTCGCCGACTTTCATCGCTCCAGCCGCTTTGGCAAGACGTTTGGCTAATGTGCGGGCGATAGATTTATGCGCGTACACGCGTTGCACCGAAACGCAGACCTGACCGGCGTGATAAAAACCGGCTTTTGCCAGTAAAGGCACGGTGTCGTCCAGGTCGGCATCGTTCGCAACGATCACCGGTGCGACCCCGCCGTGCTCCAGCGCACAGCGTGCACCCGGTGCCAGTTTTGAGCGCAGCATCCAGCCCACTTTGGCGCTGCCGATGAAACTGAAAAATGCCACCCGCGCATCGCTCACCATAGCGGTAGCGGTTTCATTGCTGTCGGTGACAATGCCCTGACACCAGCCTTCCGGCATGCCTGCTTCGTGCAGAATATTGAGCAGACGAAAACAGGACAGCGGGGTATCGCCCGCTGGTTTGATAATCACCGGACAACCGGCTGCAATGGCCGGGCCGACCTGGTGCACCGCAAGATTGAGCGGGTGGTTGAAAGCGCTCACTGCCACCACCACGCCGATCGGTTCGTGGGTGGTAAATGCCAGTCGGTTCATCGATGCCGCATTTCTTTGCATCGGAATTTCTTCACCGTGCCCGGTACGCATAACCTCGATGCAGTTTTTAATACCATCAATAGCGCGCGCGACTTCAACACGCGAATCGATCAAAGGCTTGCCACCTTCGCGCGCAGCTTCCAGCGCGAGTTCTTCTGCGCGGTCCTGCATGATTTCGGCCGTTCTGGTAAACACCTGAACGCGCTGTTCTACCGTGAGCCAGTTCTTTCGGTCTTTGTACAAAGCCTCGGCAGTCGCAAGTGCAGTATCTAC
>CAYRNH010000065.1:4321-11497 GCA_964425515.1 uncultured Thiotrichaceae bacterium
TTTTAATATCAAATCGGACAGGCGATATCACCCAGCCGTTTGGTTAGTTTCAGGTTTTCTCTGTAATCAATCGGCACTACGATCAGGCTTGGCCCCGCTTCTTCGAACGCGGTTTCCAGTGTGTCGACCAGATCTTCGCTGTTATCGACATGATGTCCATGCCAGCCAAAGGCGTCTGCCAGTTTTAACCAGTCGGGATTGCTAAATGCTAAATCGGTGTGTCTACCGAACTGGTTTTCCTGTTTCCAGGCGATCAGTCCGTAGGCACTGTCTTCCCAGACCATGACTACGATGTCTGAGTTCAGACGTTTTGCGGTTTCCATTTCCTGCACGTTCATCATAAAACCCCCATCACCACAGATCGCCAGGATACGTTTTTGCGGGAACACGATGTCTGCTGCAATCGCACCAGGCAGGGAAGAGCCCATGGAGCAAAAACCGTTGGGTATTAAACAGGTGTTGGGCTCGTGGCATTGATAATGACGTGCAATCCACATTTTGTGTGCGCCCACATCAGACAGCAGAATATCGTTGCGCCCCATTACCTGGCGCACATCCCACAGTACTTTTTGCGGTTTGATCATGCCGCGGGTTTTGTCATCCTTGTACATTTCGATTTCAGCGGTCATCTCGCGGCGAGTTTCAGCCTGTTGGGTGAGGTCGAATTCGAGGCCGCCATTGGCGTCAACGCGTTCGTTCAGCATCCACAGCGTGTGCGCAAGATCACCTACCAGTTCGGTTTCGGGGTGATAACACTCGTCGATTTCGGCAGGCAGAAAATCGGCATGAATAATCTGTTTGTCGCCTTTTGCATTCCACAGCTCGGGATGGTATTCCACCATGTCATACCCCAGTGTGATCACCAGGTCGGCGTCATCCACCGCGCAGGCGACTACATCTCTGGCCTGCAGGCCGATGGTATAAAGACAGTAATCGGCATTCATGTCGACACAGCCTTTGGCCATAAAAGTACTGACAACACCGATGCCGGTTTTTTCGCAAAAGGCACGCAGCTGTTTGCTGGCGCGTTTGCGAATACAGCCATTGCCCGCGAGAATGATCGGGCGTCTGGCGTTTTTCAGCAGCGCAAAAGCTTTATTGACGATCTTGTCGTCAGCCACCGGGCGGCGAAAACGCCGGGGCTGCATGGGCAGCGTTTTGGCATCGGCCCTGGCGATGTCTTCGGGCAGTTCGATATGCACCGCGCCGGGTTTTTCGGTGCGCGCGAGTCGTACCGCCTTGCGAATAATTTCCGGGATATTATTGGGATGCAGTACCGTGGTCGCCCATTTGGTGACCGGTTCGAACATGTGCACCACGTCCATGATCTGGTGTGATTCTTTGTGCAGACGTTCGGTTGAGCCCTGGCCGGTGAGTACCACCATCGGAGCATGGTCCATATTGGAATCGGCGACACCGGTGATCAGATTGGTGGCGCCGGGTCCCAGTGTGCCGAGACAGCCTGCGGGCTGACCGGTGAGGCGGCCATAAATTTCGGCCATGAAGGCCGCGCCCTGTTCGTGGCGGGTGAGGATGAATTTGATTTGTTTCGAGGCGTCCAGCGAAATCATGAAGTCGGCATTTTCTTCGCCGGGGACACCAAAGATATATTCGATACCTTCGGCTTCAAGACATTTGACGAACAGATCAGAAGCTTTCATACCGGGTCCAGGGTTAGAGCCAGCGACCTCCGGCCGCTGAAGGAATGAATCGTAGTGACTGCAGCACTATATGCTTATCGTAGATCGATGCCAACAGGCGAGGATTTGCTACGCCTGTGTTAGAATCTTGAGCATCTGTTGAGCCAACATCCGAGTCAGCCTTATGAACGCACGCTTTTTTACACTTGTTGCCATCATTTTTGGTGTTGCGCTGTTCCGCTATCTGCCGCATCCACCGAATGTGTCACCGATCGCAGCGATGGCCCTGTTCGGTGGTGCAACTTTTAGTAATCGTCGCGCTGCGTTCTTGCTGCCATTTCTGGCCCTGTTTGTCGGTGATATGTTCATCGGCTTTCACATCACCATGCCCTATGTGTACGGTGCCTTTGGCTTGACTGTGCTGGCAGGCTTTGCCTTGCGTGGTCGTTCGCAGGCAACGCATATTGCGCTCGCGGTGCTGGGCTCATCTGTGATGTTTTTCCTGCTGACTAATTTTGGCGTCTGGGCGACATCGGCGATGTATCCAAAAACCGCTGCAGGTTTGCTCCAGGCGTATGTTGAAGGTATCCCGTTTTTTCAGAACTCTCTGCTCGGCAATGCGGCGTTCAGCCTGCTTCTGTTCGGTGTTTATGAGCTGTTGCAAAGAAATCTTACCTGGATGCGGCCGAACGCGAACGCTATTTCGCATAGCTAACCGCCTGCGCGGGTTCATCCCGGCAGACTCCGGCCATCTTCGAACTCGGGGTCGTCAACCAGTTTACGCGTCCGCGTACTGAACTCAGGGTAAATCGAACAGCAGGGCTTCAGCGCCTGTCTGGCTGTGCGCTTTAAATTCATTGATGTCGGTGAGCGTAGCGCCGTCGCCTTCGCTGAGTTGCGTGTTTTCCACGTCCATTTCACCCCGCACCATATGGACATATAGAGTACGTCCAGCCAGACCCGCGAGCGCGCTATCCTGCCCGGCATCGAGCTTGATGTGATACAGGCGCGCATCCTGATGAATCAGCAGGGAGCCCTGATCAGCGTCGGGCGAGGCGATCAGCTGCATGGGTCCGGTGGGAAAACGCTTTTGCTGGTAACCGGGTTCGATACCGAACTGGTTCGGCTGGATCCATATCTGCAGAAAATTCAGGGTGTCACTGTCCGATGGGTTGTATTCGCTGTGGGTCACGCCGGTGCCAGCGCTCATCAGCTGAAATTCGCCTGCGGGCAGGTTTTGTATGTGGCCCATGCTGTCCTTGTGCTCGATGCTGCCGTGCTTCACGAAGCTGATGATTTCCATATCGTTGTGACCGTGAGTGGCAAACCCCGCGCCGGGTTTGACCACATCGTCATTGATCACGCGCAGTGCTGAAACCCCCATATGCTCCGGGTCGTAATAGCTGGCAAACGAGAATGTGTGGTGGCTGTCCAGCCAGTCGTGCTCAGCGTGGCCGCGTTCGTGTGCATATCGAGGTGTAATCATGCGAATTCCTTCAGTTAATTACAATAATTAAGGCTATGATAAATAATATTTTATCAATATAATAATAAAATATATTGATATTATTGTTCAAAAAATATGAACATAAAAATAACGCTTGATGGCTTAAGAGTACTGGACGCGATTGATCGCCGTGGCAGCTTTGCGGCGGCTGCCAGTGAGCTGTTTCGGGTCACTTCGGCGCTAACCTACAGCGTGCAAAAGCTGGAGTCCGATCTGGGTATCGCACTGTTCGAGCGTCAGGGTAAAAAGTCCCTGCTCACCGCCGCAGGACGCAGTCTGCTGGACGATGGTCGCAAGCTATTACAGGCTGCTGAGGCCATGGAAAATCGCGCAAAACGCATTGCCACCGGCTGGGAGGCTGAATTACGCATTGCTCTCGACACTTTGCTTCCGATATCCGCATTGACGCCACTGGTGAGGCAGTTCGATCAGATCGACTGTGGTACCGAGCTACGCATTGCTGAAGAAGTGTTCGGCGGCAGCTGGGATGCGCTCGCCACCGGGCGTTGTGATCTGGCCATCGGTGTTGCGGGTGAGGGGCCATCGGGAGGCGGTTACCGCCATCAGTCGTTGCTGCAGCTCGACAGGGTGTTTGCGGTTGCACCTGATCATCCTTTGGCAAAACTCAGACAGCCATTGAGCGAAGCCGATATCGAACGCTATCGTGCAGTGGTCGTCGCTGACAGTTCGCGCCAGCTATTGCCGCGCACTTCGAACGTGCTCGCTGCGCAGTCCAGGCTGGTGGTTCATGATTTGACCGCAAAATGTGAAATGCAGATCGCCGGGCTGGGCGTGGGCAGTCTGCCACGAATGATGGCCGAACAGCTGCAGGCCCGCGGCCTGCTGAAAATTTTGCCACTGGAAGTGCCGCTTTCGCCGATCGAGATGAGCTTTGCCTGGAAGGCGGATAACAAGGGCCGCGCGCTGAGCTGGTTTGTGAAAAACCTGAGTGCGAATGGCTTGCAGCTGACCGAGGCGGCTTATGCCTTGATGCCAACACCGCGGTTGAGCAATGACAGCGCAAACCAGAACAGCGCCGCGACGAAACCCAGAATTATCAAAAAAGCGGTGGTGACATTGATGTCGGAGACACCGATAAAGCCATAACGAAACGCATTAATCATGTACAGGATCGGGTTCAGCTGGCTGACGTGCTGCCAGAACGGGGGCAGCATTTTGATGGAATAAAATATGCCACCGAGATAGGTGAGCGGTGTCAGCACAAAGGTCGGAATAATGGTGATGTCGTCAAAACTGCGACCGTAGACCGCGTTGATAAAACCGGCGAGCGAGAACAGGGCCGCAGTGAGCACAAACACCGCAAGACTGATCGCGAAATGATGAATTCGCAGTTCGCTGAAAAACATCGACACCGCAGTGACCGTGATGCCGACCACCACGCCGCGCAATACCCCGCCACTGACATAGCCGAGCAAAATGATGTGATTGGGTACTGGTGAAACAAGCATTTCTTCTACGCTGCGGTGAAACTTGGCGCTGAAAAAAGATGACACCACATTGCCGTAGGAGTTACTGATCACCGACATCAGTATCAGTCCGGGCACGATGTAATCCATGTAACGATAGCCGTCGATATTGCCGATCTGGCTGCCGATCAATTTACCGAAAATAATAAAATACAGACTGACCGTAATCACCGGCGGCAGTACGGTTTGAATCCAGATGCGGATGAAGCGCAAAAACTCGCGCCGCATGATGGTTCTCAGCGCCACCCATTGCTCGTATAAAGTCATGCCGCCACCTTCCTGGTGAGCATGGACATGAATAACTGTTCAAGTCGATTGCTCTTGTTGCGCATACTGACCACCTTAATGTTGCAGGCGCTGAGTTGCTGGTACACCGCGTTCAGGTTCTGGCCTTTGTACAGCATGACTTCCAGTGTTCTGGGGTCGATCTTGCGCACTTCGTATTCACCGCAGTTGGGTACATGGTCGATGTCATTTTCTAAATACAGCACAAAGGTTTCCACGCTGAGCCGGTCGAGCAGGGTACGCATGCGGGTCTGTTCAATGGTGATACCGTGATCGATGATCGCGATGTTGTTGCACAGGCTTTCGGCTTCTTCCAGATAGTGCGTAGTCAGGATGATGGTGGTGCCGGCAGCATTGATTTCGCGCAGAAATTCCCACATCGAGCGGCGGATTTCGATATCCACGCCTGCGGTCGGTTCGTCCAGAATCAGTAATCTGGGCTTGTGTACCAGGGCACGGGCAATCATCAAACGGCGTTTCATACCGCCGGATAATTCCCTGGCCATGACCTTGCGTTTGTCCCAGAGATCGAGCTGTTTGAGATAATGTTCGGCGCGTTCGGTGGCGGTGTCGCGGTCGATACCATAATAGCCGGCCTGGTTGATTAAAATTTCACCGGCGGGCTCGAAAATATTGAAATTAAATTCCTGGGGTACGAGGCCGATGTGGCTGCGTGCCAGCGCCGGGTCTTTATCGGTATCCACGCCAAATACACTGACACTGCCGGAGGTCTTATTTACCAGTGAGCAGATAACCCCGATAGCGGTTGATTTTCCCGCGCCGTTGGGGCCGAGAAGGGCGAAAAAATCACCATCTTCGACTTCCAGATTTACTCCGCAAAGCGCCTGGGTACCATTGCGGTAGGTTTTATATAAATTCTCTATTTTTAATGCGGACATTTAGACTATTTATTTGCGCTCGAAAAAAGAACGGGTAAGGTAAGGCTTCGCGAGGACGATAGCAAGTCTGGCCCGTAAATTTGAGGATAATCAATATTATCAACGTTACGTCGGAAAACCACCTGGATTGGCTGGACTGCTGTTGTACAAGCGCATAATATCGACAAGATATCATCTGGGGAGGTGTGTAAGCATTATGGGTAATAAAGGAGATAACAACCGTCAGCGTATTATTGATGCGGCGGATCAGTTGTTCTATACGCGCGGCTATAACCAGACTTCGTTCCGCGATATATCACTGTCTACAGGGATCCCGCGCGGCAACTTCTATTATTATTTCAAAACCAAGGATGACATTCTGGGCGCGGTTATCGACTCGCGCGTGAAGTTTTATTCAGAAATCCTGGGGCAATGTGAGGCGACTTCCGATCAGCCAACAGGCCGCATGCTGGCGTTTGTTAATATGCTGGAAACCCTGGCCGACAATTTTGTCGAAGTGGGTTGTCCGATTGGCACCTTAACTTCCGAGCTGTCCAAAGACGAACCGCATTTGCAAAAAAAATCACGCGAGATTTTTGAGTTATTGCGCGACTGGCTGGAAGAAAACTTCAGGACAATTGGTGTTAGTCAGCCCAGAGATGCAGCGATGGACATGCTTGCACATATCCAGGGCGTGTCGGTGATGGCATGTGCTTTTAAAGACAAGGCGTATCTGCAGCGCGGCCTGGGAGATGTCAAAGCGAAGCTGAGAGAACTGACTTTAAACTAGAGCATGAATCTTCAATTATCGGACACTGGAGAGATAATGGAGGCCGCTGCTGAGCAGGGCTACGTCGAAGCTTATCGTGGTAATTTTACTTCGATGATGCGCTGGCCTGATCTTGACCAGTTCTGGGATACCTTGCGGACGCAGGCAGATGATAGCTGGTATGTCTATGCGATAGGTGAGGAAGCGCCAAAAACACCTGCGACAAAAGACGATCTTCTAAAATTTATTGATGAAGTGGATGCTCTGCTGCGTCAGGAACACGAAGAAGATTATTGCGGCATTGTTTACGCAGACGACAAGGAGGCGCCGGGGTTTATCAAAATTTTTGATCCCAATAATCTGGGCGTCAGTTGTGGCTTTAGTGAGAAACCGCCGTTGCCGGGCTGGATCATATCGCGCCTGCCACCCGTTGATCTTGAACCCGCGCTGTACCCGAAAAGTCGCCAGCGCTGGTGGCAAAAAATCTTTGAATAATATAAAACATAGCTGGCAGTTTTCAGTTGGCAGTTGACAGCAAAAGCTGAAAAAATAAAATTTTTAAACTGCCAACTGCCAACTGCCAACTGCCAACTGCCAACTGCCAACTGCC
>CAYRNH010000066.1:0-11457 GCA_964425515.1 uncultured Thiotrichaceae bacterium
TAAGTATATGACGGCAGAGAAATTCAGCAAGGAATCTACGGCACGTGTATTATTCCACATCGAGTTATTTTACGCACAACAGCGTATATAAAATGGTTAAACATGTCTGTCACTGAACAAAAAATTGTGATTTATACCGATGGTGCCTGCCGTGGCAACCCTGGTCCTGGCGGCTGGGGTGCAAGCCTGCGCTACAATGGACACAGCAAAACACTGTATGGTTCAGAAAAAACTACCACGAACAACCAGATGGAGTTGATGGCAGCGATTAAGGCGCTGGAAGCGCTGACCCGAAAATGCCAGGTAGAGCTCTATACCGATTCCAAATATGTGCTCAAAGGCATCACCGAATGGATGCCTGACTGGAAAAAACGTGGCTGGAAAACCGCAGCGAAAAAGCCGGTGAAAAATGTAGAACTCTGGCAACGACTGGATGCTGCGGTGCAAAAGCACGATATATCATGGAACTGGGTGAAAGGGCACACCGGTGATGCAGGCAATGAAGAAGCGGATGCGCTGGCGAATCAGGCGATAGACGAACTGCTGGCGAAGCAATGAACAATTAACATTTAATAATTAATTATTAATAATTAAAAAAACAAACTAACAGGCTAAGAGATAATGAGACAGATCGTGCTGGACACAGAAACCACCGGGCTTGATCCTGCTCAGGGTCACCGCATTATTGAAATCGGTTGCGTCGAGCTTAACCATCGTCGCCTGACCGGAAATAATTATCATGTGTATATCCAGCCGGATCGCACTATTGATGAGGGCGCGCAAAATGTGCACGGCATCAGTAATGAATTTCTGGCCGACAAACCGCGTTTTGCAGATATTGTTGAAGACCTGGTCGATTATCTAAAAGGTGCAGAGCTGATTATTCACAATGCGCCTTTTGATGTTGGTTTTCTCAATCACGAATTCAAGTTGATCGGCGAACAATATAATACCGTTGAAGATTACTGCAGCGTGATCGATACCCTGGTCATGGCGCGCAAACTGCGTCCCGGACAGAAAAACAATCTGGATGCGCTGTGTAAACATTATGAAGTAAATAATTCGCAACGCGAACTTCACGGCGCATTGCTCGATGCCGAGTTATTGTCGGAAGTGTATTTGCGCATGACAGGTGGCCAGACCCAGATCGACCTGGCCGAGGAAGGTGAAGGCGCTAATAAAGCAGGAAAAAGTCAGGCGCACAAACTTGCAGCCGATCGCCCTGCATTACGCGTGGTGCGCGCAGCAACAGAAGAACTGGAAGCGCATCAGAGCATCCTGACCAAAATGGGTGATGGCTGTCGTTGGCAGCAGTAAAAGCTGAAAATATTTTTACCACAGAGACACGGAGAACACAGAGGAAAAACACTTAATTGTAAAAGCTAAAGAATAATATTTGATAAACAAAATATTAGCTTTTTCTCTGTGTTCTCTGTGGTTCTGCTTCTAAGGTTTCGCTTTGAATGTTTCACATCAAATTCGCATTCAACAGCAAATGCGCCCAGATGCTGGCGGCGTAACCCAGTGCAATGGCCCAGCTCCATTTTAAATGTCCGAAGAAAGTGTATTTGCCGCGCGCCTGTCCCATCAGTGCCACGCCCGCAGCTGAGCCTACAGATAATAGTGATCCGCCGACACCTGCGGTGAGGGTCACCAGTAACCACTGGCCGTCGGACATGGTCGGGTTCATGCTGATCACCGAAAACATCACAGGGATATTATCAACGATAGAGGACAATAAGCCGATGATCACATTAGCCTGGGTAATGCCAAACTCGGGGGTATAGATGGTGTGTGAAATAGTCGTCAGATAGCCGAACGCGCCCAGACCACCAACGCTAAGCACCACGCCATAGAAAAACATCAGGGTGTCCCATTCGGCATGTTTGAGCTGCTCAAAAATATCAAACGGTTTTCCCTGTACGCTAAGAACATCGCTCACACCGTTAGAATCCAGTTCGCGTTCTTCTTTACGTTTGATGAAGTGACCATGTACCTTTAGCAGGCCAAGACCAGTCATCATGCCAAGCATCGGCGGAAGATTGAAAAAGTTGTGTACAGCAACAGCAAGCACGATGGTGATAACGAATAAAGCAACGGTGATCAAACCACCGGTTTTAATCACCACTTTTTCCTCTGCTTTTTTGGGGGTTTCATGCGCGATAAAAAAGCTCATGATCAGAGCCGGTACCAGCCAGTTAATGACTGAAGGCAGGAACAGGCGAAAAAAATCAGTAAAATGTAACAGCCCTTTTTGCCAGACCATCAAGGTGGTGATGTCACCGAAAGGGCTGAATGCGCCGCCCGCATTGGCTGCGACGACTATGTTGATGCAGCCGACAGTAACGAAGGCTTTGTTATCGTGTGCTATCGCCATTACCACCGCCGCCATCACCAGGGCAGTAGTCAGGTTGTCAGCAAATGGTGAAATGAAAAACGCGAGCAGGCCGGTGATCCAGAAAACAGTCCGATACGAATAGCCGCGCGATACGATGACAGCGCGTAATGCGGCGAATACATTTCTATCCTGCATAGTATTGATGTATGTCATCGCGGATAGCAGAAATAACATCAACTCGGCAAATTCAAGAATATTGTGTTTAATTAAAATGGCAGCCGTTTCATTATCGCCATGTTGCATGTATGCCATAGCAACCAGAATCCAGATGGCGCCGGCTGCCAGTATGACCGGTTTGGATTTGCGCAAATGCAACATCTCTTCACCAATCACCAGCAGGTAAGCGCTAATAAATACTATTAGCGCAATCAGTCCGTAAACAGAGCTGCTCATGTTGAGCATGTGCACACTGGCTGTTTCCGAAGTGCTGGCAAAGGCGCTGTTGCAGGCGAGCAACAGCATGAGAACAAGGGAGGATTTCAGAGATGTCATCATATTATCGGCTGTGCTTCAGTGTGCGCTCTTTTTCTCGTTGCCAGTCACGCTCCTTGCCGGTGGCGCGTTTGTCATGTTCTTTCTTGCCTTTGGCGAGGCCGATATCGAGCTTGGCACGACCATGCTTCCAGTACAGTGCTAGCGGTACCAGGGTATAGCCCTTGCGTTCGACCTGGCCGATGAGGCGATAAATTTCTATCGCGTGCATCAGTAGCTTGCGTGAACGCGTGGCATCGGTGGTGATGTGGGTCGAGGCAGAGAGTAAAGGCGTAATATGCCCGCCGAACCACCAGAGCTCGCCGTTTTTTACCTGCACATAGCTTTCATCCATCGATACCCGGCCTTCGCGCAGGCTTTTGACTTCCCAGCCCTGGAGCGAGAGCCCGGCTTCATAATTATCTTCGATAGAATAGTGATGACGCGCCTTGCGGTTCAGCGCGATGGTGTTCGAAGCAGGTTTTTTCTTTGATTTCTTGGCCATGGATTGCGATTCCGGGAGGCTGTGCAGTATACAGGCTGGGAATTTTTTTTACAGGCCAAGATGAATAAGGTTGAGTCATGGACTATTTTTGACCAGAATGGGCAACAAATAGTTGGGTAGATATAACTGAGATGACAACAGCGCGGAAATCCATTCACGGCCAGTGGTCGGGGCGCATGGCCTTTATTCTGGCAGCGACAGGCTCGGCGGTGGGCCTGGGCAATATCTGGAAATTTCCTTATATCACCGGTGAAAATGGCGGCGGCACCTTTGTGCTGGTGTATCTGGCCTGTGTTTCAGTGATTGGTGTGCCGATCATGATTGCCGAGATCATGCTCGGTCGCCGTGGACGGCAGAGCCCGGTGAATACCATGGAATATCTCGCCTCGGAGGAAAAGCGCAGCGAACACTGGACGCTGCTGGGCTGGATGGGCATTATCGCGGGCTTTCTGATTCTGTCTTACTACAGCATGATCGCTGGCTGGGCGCTGTCCTACGTGTTCCGCACCGGCAGCGGTATGTTCGTTGGCGCCACCGCAGACGGGGTCAACAGTATTTTCAGTACTTTTGTCTCCGATCCCGAGCGCCAGCTCGCCTGGCACACCATATTCATGGTGATGACCATGGTGGTGGTTTCACGCGGGGTCAAAAACGGTCTCGAAAAGGCGGTTACCTATCTGATGCCCCTGTTATTCGGCCTGCTGATCCTGCTGGTTGGCTATGCCATGTCGACCGGGTATTTTATGAAGGGCTTTGATTTTATGTTCACGCCCGGCACCATCACCGGCAGCGGCGTGCTGGTCGCTATGGGTCATGCTTTTTTCACCCTCAGTCTGGGCATGGGTGCGATCATGGTTTATGGCTCGTATTTACCCAAAGAAACCTCGATTACTCAGGCGGTGATGGTCATCGCACTGGCCGATACTGCGGTCGCGCTGCTCGCCGGTCTGGCCATTTTTCCCATCGTATTCGCCCATGGGCTGTCGCCGGCCAAGGGACCCGGGCTGATTTTTCAGGTCCTGCCGATTGCGTTTGGTCATATGGACGGTGGTACCATGGTCGGCGTTGCCTTCTTTGTTCTGCTGGTATTCGCGGCCTGGACTTCGGCAATCTCGCTGGTTGAACCGGCGGTCGCCTGGCTGGTGGAAAACCGGGGCATGACCCGGGTCTATGCCTCGGTCTGGATCGGTGTGCTCATCTGGCTGATGGGGCTGGGCTCAATATTCTCATTCAATATCTGGAAAAATAAGACCTGGAGTATTCCGTTTTTGTTCAAAGACGCCAATTTTTTTGCCACGCTGGATTATCTCACTGCCAATATCATGCTGCCGCTGGGCGGTTTGTTTATCGCCATTTTTGCGGCCTGGTTGATGCGTGAGAGTTCGAGTCGTGAAGAGCTGGCGACCTGGCCGCTGATCTACCGTGGCTGGCATTTCATCGCACGCTACATCGCCCCGGTGGCGGTGCTCATCGTGTTTCTCAGTGCCATCGGCGTTATCAACCCATAAGCGGAGTTTGTTGTGAGCATCATAAAACGCAGCGCGTTGGTACATTATTCGCCCGCAGAAATCTATGCGCTGGTCAATGATGTTGCGTCCTACCCTGAATTTTTGCCCTGGTGTCGTTCCGCCCAGGTGCTGGAATCCAGTGACAGCGAGATGACCGCCAGTGTCGAAATCGCCAAAGGCATGCTCAACCGCAGTTTTACTACGCACAACCAGCTTGACCCACCACACCAGATTGAACTGACCCTGGTAGACGGCCCATTCAAAAAATTGCAGGGCAGCTGGCAGTTTTCTGCGCTGAAAACCGAAAAGGCCTGTAAAGTCTCGCTGCAACTCGAATTTGAGTTTGAAAGTACCATGTTGTCACTGGCCGCCGGGCCCATTTTTACCCAGATCGGGAATTCCCTGGTCGATGCATTCTGCAAACGTGCAGTCGAGGTCTATGGTGAGCGGGGCTGAAACCATCAATGTTGAAGTGGCGTACGCGCTGCCGGAAAAACAACTGATTCTTCCGGTGAATGTCGACGCCGGTACCACCGTGGGCGGCGCCATCGTGCAGTCGGGTATCATGATGGAATTCCCCGATCTGGACCTGGAACACAGCGATGTGGGTATCTTTGGCAAGGCCAGCAAAATGGAAACCGTGCTGCAGGACGGAGATCGCGTGGAAATTTATCGTCCTCTGATCGCCGATCCCAAGGAAGTGCGGCGCAAACGCGCTGCTGAAGGCAAGGTCACCAAAAAAGGCGGGGGTTCGGCCGCGCCAGCAGAATAAAGCCGGTTTTCTCTAGTCGGTGTCTCGATCTTTATCAGGTGGGGCGGGGCGATCGGCTTCTCCCTGACCATTCACATTGCGTTCAATCGGTGGCAGGTAGCCCGACTTGTCGATGCGTTTTAGTACATCGCCATCAAAAAACAGACTGACACGCGATTCTTCAGGCTTGCCGTGTCCGGGGATATAGCGATAAATGTAATCCCAGCGTTCGGCATGAAACGGATCGAGCAGCGTCGGGTTACCGATAATGGTCACCACTGTGGTCTTGTCCATGCCGGGCTTGAGTTTCGCCAGATCTTCCGGCTTGATCGCGTTTCCCTGTGTGAAATCAGGACGATGCGCATCAGGCAGCCACGAGGCGCAGCCGCTGAGCAGGCCGAAGGCGAGGAAGAACGGCAATATCAAACTTGAACCGCGACGATGTATAATGAGAGTATATATCTTTAGCATGTGACTTAGAGACGGGTAGCTACAACAGGTTCGCGAATACTAACGCATTTGCGCGCACTGTACAGTAAATCACAATTCAAAAACAATAATTCAAATCAATTCAGAAAATCATTATGGAATCCAACGATCTAAAAAAAGCCGGCCTCAAGGTCACCCTGCCAAGAATGAAAATTCTTCAGTTACTTGAGAATTCTCAGGTGCGCCATCAAAGCGCAGAAGATATTTATCGGGCCCTGCTCGATGATGGTGAAGAAATTGGTCTTGCCACTGTGTATCGTGTGCTCACACAGTTTGAAGCTGCCGGCCTGGTGTCAAGGCATCACTTCGAAGGCGGTCAGGCCGTGTTCGAGCTAGGCCAGGAAGGTCACCACGATCACATCGTTTGTGTTTCCTGTGGCAAAGTTGAAGAATTCTTTGATGAACTGATCGAATCGCAACAGATCAAAATTGCCAGTCAGCACGGATACAGCGTGACCGATCACAGTCTCACCCTGTACGGTAAGTGCGGTGATTGTCAGAAAAAAACCAGAACCTGAAGTGTCTCGCCGGACATCACTAGCTTTTAAGGCACATCGAAAAATGCGTCTTTCCTACGATAGCTGCGTCAATACTGTACACGAATCCTCATGTATTCATATACACTCCGGTTCTGTGTGCAGTGTTTCCATGCTCTCATGAAAAATCGACTATTGTTCGAGACACACTGAAGTATTTAGTGAGATGGAAAGCACCCGCCAGCACAATCAGATCACGCTCAAATACAGCCAGGATGCCTACCTGGAGAAGCTGTCGCTCGGCCAGCCAGTGGCGGCGGACAGCCTGTTGCGCAAAGCCTGTGAACAGGCCTGGGATGTACCGCCCGATCCAGATATGCCCAGC
Organism: uncultured Thiotrichaceae bacterium; assembly: GCA_964425515.1. GTDB lineage: Bacteria > Pseudomonadota > Gammaproteobacteria > SZUA-229 > SZUA-229 > JASBSR01. The sequence goes on from CAYRNH010000066.1 coordinate 6,984, forward strand.
AGTCTCGATGTGGCTTTGCTACTCAGCGAACTGGGTTGTGACGAAACCACGCTGATTGTTGGTTTGCTCAGTTCAACGCGCATCATGAAAGCGTTGACCCAAAAACAGCTGGAAAAAACCTACGGCAAAAAAATAAGTGACATGGTGTTTAATGTCTGTGAGCTGCATAATTTTCAGCTGACTGATGTCACCAATGACCCGGCTCAGGTTGAAGGCCTGCGTCGCATGCTGCTATCGATGGTTGATGATGTGCGTGTGGTCTTGATCAAGCTGGCCTTTCGTGTGCAGCGCTTACGTCAATTAAGCAAAACTGATAATGCTATGCGACGTGCGGTCGCGCGGGAAAGTCTTGATGTTTTTGCACCGATTGCCAATCGTCTCGGCATCGGTCAGTTGAAATGGGAAATGGAAGACCTGTCGTTCCGTTATCTCGAATCCGATACTTACAAACGCATCGCAAAATATATCGACGAAAAACGTGGCGAGCGCGAACACTATCTCAATTCAGTGGTGAACATGATTCGAGAAGTGCTGACGGACAATAACATAAGTGCAAAAATTTATGGTCGTCCTAAGCACATCTACAGTATCTGGAAAAAAATGACCGGCAAGCAGCGCGGTTTTCATGAACTGTTTGATGTTCGTGCGGTGCGCATTGTGGTCGACAGTATTGCGGATTGCTATGTCGTGCTGGGCCTGGTGCATGGACTCTGGCGGCATATTGAAAAAGAATTTGATGATTACATCGCCAGCCCAAAACCCAATGGCTACCAGTCATTGCATACTGCGGTGCACGGCCCGGAAGGTAAGCCGGTAGAAGTGCAAATTCGAACCCAGCAAATGGATGAGTTCGCGGAACACGGGATCGCGGCACACTGGCGCTATAAAGAAGGCGACAAGGCCGATGCCAGGCTGCAGGCAGGCATTGATTCTTTACGTCGACTGCTCGATCCGGAACATACCGAAGATGAAGACCTGCTGGATAATTTCCGCAATGAGATGTTTCACGACAGGGTGTTTGTGCTGACCCCAGAAGGTCGTGTGATTGACCTTCCTCAGGGTGCAACGCCACTGGATTTTGCTTATGCGGTGCACACCGAAATCGGTCACCGCTGTCGTGGTGCAAAAATCAACGGACACATTGTGCAGCTCACCTACGAGTTAAAAAATGGTGAACGCGTCGAAATATTAACGTCGAAAAATGCGCATCCCAGTCGCGACTGGTTGTTGCCGCATCTGGGTTTTCTGAAAACATCGCGCGCCCGGAATCGTGTGCGCAGCTGGTATCGCAAACAGGATGAAGATCAGAACCAGATTGATGGCAAGGCCATGTACGAGCGTGAAATCAAACGCCAGGGCGTGCGGCCAGAAATAGAAAAACTGCTGAAACATTTCAAGCTGACAACAACAGAAGAGTTTTATATTGCAATCGGTCGCAGTGATATCAGTATGGCCCAGGTCACGGCTGTGCTGCACGAGCTGAGCGAGGCGGAAATAAACGTCAATGAACGCATTCCTTTGCAACCCAAAATCGTTCACGACAAAAGCAAAAAATCCAAAAGTCGTATCATCGTGCAGGGTGTGGGAAATTTAATGACGACACTGGCCAACTGCTGCAAGCCGGTGCCGGGCGATGAAATAGTGGGTTATATCACACAGGGCAAGGGCGTGAGTATTCATCGCAAGGACTGCCGTAATATTATCAATGTCAATGAAGCTGGGCGGCAACGCCTGATTGAGGTCGCCTGGGGAGATGCCGAGGTTACATCCTATCCGGTCACATTGATTATCGATGCGATCGACAGGCAGTCATTGCTCAGTGATATTGCCAACACCATGAGCAATGAAAAGGCCAACGTCACAGCGTTCAACACCTTGTCTGACAAAAAATACCAGACTGCACGGATTTCGGTAACCTTCGATGTGCGTGATCTGCAACAACTGACGCGGATCATGGACAAAATCGCCCAGCTACCCAATGTGCGCGAAGTAGTGCGTGGCTCAAAGTCGAAAGATGGTGGGTTAAAAGCTTAGAAGCGTAACCACAGAGGCACGGAGAACACAGAGGAAAATCATTAACTGTAAAAGCTATTGATAATACTTTATTGCTAATAACAGATTCTGAACATCGAAGAATTAACCAGATATATTTATATCTTTTAACAATAATTTGCTTTTCTCTGTGTTCTCCGTGTCTCTGTGGTGAAAAGCTTTTAGCCTTTAATACCGAACCCCGATATTCACTCCAGTATAACCATGGCTGCCTGTAAGATCGGTCTGGGTATTGCCGAATCTCACGCCTTCGTAGAACACGCCGATAGCGATGTGTTGGGAAACATTCGCACGCACGCCAGCGCGGAAATAAAAATCAGGGTCGCAATTGTTCTGCTGATTACAGTCCTGTGAGTTGTTATTGCCTCCAAACAGAACATCGAGAAGGCCTGTGCCGATATCAGCATAGGGTGCGATGGGGCCGACGCCGCTGATGCCGATGAGCACGCGTGTTGACATGTGGCTGTTTGTGGCAGCGCCGATTTCGAACAGCGCCAGATCGATACCCACATAGGATTGCACGTATTGCTGATGATCAAAAATAGTGTAGAAGCCCAACGTATTGACATCGCCCAACGTAGAGCTGTGGGTCATTTTTGAATATTCAATAAAACTGTTTGCGCCATACGCCTGCGATGAAAACAACAGGCAGAAGGCCATCAGGCGTGCATATTTATATAATTTGATATGCATGATCTATCGTTTGATATCATCTTTAAACAGGTCGTCACCATAGATATCTTCGTCGCTGGGTCCTGCAGGCGGGTGTCCATCGTAGACCAGATTCTTTCGTCGCTGTAGATAAGCGTCGCGAATATATGAATATCGATCGATGGCCGTGGCATCAATGATATCGGTGGCTTTGAGCAGGTCGGCGCGAATATCGATATATTTCAGGCTAACGGCTGTGTAGCGGTCAGACTGTTTCGGAATCTTCTGCAAAGGATCAAACTCAACCGTATCCACAGTGAAGCCGCCAGCATCACGAATATCGCTGGGACCAAAAAAGGGTAACACGAGATACGGCCCACTACCTACGCCCCAGTAACCCAGGGTCTGGCCAAAATCTTCATCGTGTTTTGGTAAACCGAACTTTGTGGATACATCGATTAAGCCGCCGAGCCCAATAAAGGTATTAAACACAATACGTGTGGTGTCTGAAACGGCCTGCTTTATTTTGAGCTGCAAAATGTCATTTACCAGTACGACAACATCATCAATATTGCTGAAGAAATTAGTCACTCCCTTATCAACAATATCAGGTGTTACCGCCTTATAACCCCTGGCCACCGGCTTGAGGGCATATTTATCCAGAGTGTCATTGAAAGCAAACATCGCGCGGTTATAACTTTCGAGCGGATCGTTCGGGTCAGGTGTTTTGACAGTAGCGCAGGCAGAGCAAAGCAGCAGGCACAGCGCAGGCAAGGTTCTAAATAAAAATCGAGTAATCCATTTAAGAGTCATAATCTTTATCAGTTATCAGTTATTACTGTTAGGTGTTAGGTGTTAGTTTAGCTGCCAACTGTCAACTATCTTTTTCAAGCATTTGGCATGCGAGTTTGGCCACATTCTTCGAGCCACCGGTTTTACCTAGTAATTCTCTGAGTTTATCCAGTTCGCTGCGCATGGCTTTGTTATAGCGCTTGTCATCAAGTATACGTAATACTTCACCGACAATTTTTTCCGGCTGCGCATCGTGCTGGATAAATTCTTTGACGATTTCTTTACCGGGTACGATGTTGACCAGGCCGATGTGGCTGAGCTTAACAAGCCGTTTCAAAATAAAATACGAAAACGCAGCAATTTTATGGATGATCACTAGCGGCGTACCGAGCAGACCAATTTCCAGCGTGGCGGTACCTGAAGCGACGATCACGCAGTCACAGGCCTGAATCACATCGTAGGTCGCGTTTTCTACCACGTGCACCGACAGTGAATCAATCTGTGCCTGGTAAGGCACCAGGGTCTCACGTGAAATACTGTTCGCCAGCGGCAGAATGAATTGCAGTTCAGGTTTGTGGTGGTGTAGCAATCGTGCGCTTTCGAGCAGGATGGGTAACAGACGTTTGATTTCGACCTGACGACTGCCCGGCATCAGGGCGATACTGCTGATCGCTTTGATTGCAGGATCGGTCTGCGCCAGACTGGCGAGCGCCTGTTCGCGGTTTTTGTCATGAATCACTTCATCGACCAGTGGATGGCCGGTGAAGGTGACCGGAACACCTGCTTCTTTATATAAGGGAACTTCGAACGGAAAAATCACCGCCATGTGATCGACAAGCTTCGCCATTTTGTACACGCGTTTTGGTCGCCATGCCCAGATCTGCGGTCCGATATAAAACAGCACCTTGATACCGATGGATTTTGCATAGGCCGCGAGGCGCTGATTGAATTCCTGGTAATCGATCAGAATCAGCAAATC
>CAYRNH010000067.1:0-11192 GCA_964425515.1 uncultured Thiotrichaceae bacterium
GCCGACATGCTGCGCCGCGCCATGGGCAAGAAAAAACCCGAAGAAATGGAAAAGCAGCGCGTGCTGTTCATGGAAGGCGCGGTCGCGCGCGGTGTCGATGCCAAACAGGCGACTTATATTTTCGACCTGATGGAAAAGTTTGCCGGATACGGTTTTAACAAATCACATTCCGCAGCCTATGCCTTGTTGTCTTATCAAACTGCCTGGCTGAAGCAGCAATATCCTGCCGAGTTCATGGCCGCAGTGCTGTCGGCTGATATGGATAATACCGATAAAGTGGTTTCTTTGATCGAAGACTGTCACGGCCAGGGATTAGAAGTGATACCGCCGGATATCAATGCTTCAATTTACCAGTTCAGTGTCCCCGATCCGAAAACCGTGCTGTACGGACTCGGCGCCATCAAGGGTGTAGGCGAGGGTGCGCTCGAAGGCATTATTCAGGAACGTGAAGCTAACGGCGTGTTCGCCGATCTCTATGATTTCTGCAAACGCAGCGACACACGTAAAGTAAATCGTCGCGTGATGGAAGCGTTGATCAAGGCGGGTGCGCTGGATTCGCTCGGTAGTAACCGCGCCAGCCTGATAGCGAGTTTGAATAATGTATTGCAGCTTGCGGAAAAAGCCCAGAAAGATGCGCTCGCCGGACAGGATGATATGTTCGGTGATGTTGCGGTGTCTGATGCCAAAGAAAGCGTACACATGGTCGAGACTGACGACTGGGATGATGAGCTTAGATTATCCAATGAAAAAGAAACCCTGGGCCTGTATCTCACCGGTCATCCAATCGAACGTTACGAAGCTGAGATCAGACAGTTTACCGATACCACGCTGGCAAATATCGCTGATCTGGTGCCGCAGGAAACCGGTGGCAACCAGTATCGCAAAAAGAATACCAAAGAGTTTCGTCTCGCCGGGCTGGTGGTGAGCATGCGCGCGCGCAAAACCCAGCGCGGCAGCAAGCTGATTACTGCGGTACTGGATGATCGTACTGCGCGTATCGAAATGGTGATCTATGAAGAAATCAGTCAGAAATTCGGGCATTTGCTCAATCGCGATAAATTGCTGGTGGTCGAAGGCACGGTGAGCTATGACGATTTCAGCGCGGGTTATCGTATTACTGCCAATACAATTTATGACATGACCGAGGCGCGAGAACATTTTTCGCGTTGTCTTGAGATTCGCGTTGATAAACGCAGAGTCAACGGAAGCTGGTCAGATGAGAGCATGTTGAGCAACCTGAGTGAAGTGCTGCAAACTTATCGTGAAGGCAGTTGCCCGGTGTGCGTGGAATATAACAGCGGTGCCGAAGTCACGCGCATGGCGCTGGGTGCTGACTGGAAAGTACGACCCACCGACGAACTGCTGAGCCGTCTGCGCAGTGTTTTCAACGACGACCAGGTGAAAGTAGTTTATTGAAAATAAGATTTTAGCCGCGAAGTACGCGAAGAACGCAAATAAATCATTATGGTTATTAATGCCGCCATTCCTGCTCTCGCGGCAATGACGGAGTCGATCTAATGCGACTGCTACTGTGTTTGGGTATTAAGAAGTCTTTCCTTCGCGCGCTTCGCGGAATTTGCGGCAAATAATTTGTTTTGACCCAAAAATACCGGTGATTCAGGTAGAATGCGTCTTTCGTTTTATATGTAAGCCAATCATGCAGCAATATCTCCGCCTGACCAGGCACCGATTTTTCAAGCGACACATGTGGCGCACCCGCATTATTTTCTGGGGTGGCGCGATTCTGGTGGGCTGCGTGGCTGCATTTTTTGCGATTGTGGCGGACCATGCGGACCATTTTTTCCGCGCTATCGTGGCCTACAACAAATATCTTCCATTGATCATTAGCCCGCTGGGTCTGGTGGCAACCGCATTTTTTACCCGACGTTATTTTGCCGGTTCCGAAGGTAGCGGTATCCCGCAGGCACTGGTGGCGATGAAGCATCCCAGCGGAGCATTGAGCCAGCGCCTGCTTTCGATGCGTCTGGTGGTCGGCAAGATTTTGATGTGTCTTCTTGGTCTTCTCAGTGGTGCTTCGATCGGCCGCGAGGGTCCTACTGTACATCTCGGGGCTGCGGTGATGTACAGCCTGGGACGCTATGCCCATATTCCCGGTGAATATCTGGAACGCGGCCTGATCATGGCTGGCGGCGGTGCAGGTATCGCGGCCGCGTTTAATACACCGCTGGCAGGCATTATATTTACCATCGAAGAACTGGCACGCTCTTTCGATCGACGCAATAGCAGTCTGATTGTGATTGCGGTCATCCTCGCGGGTATGACGGCGTTATTGGTGCATCAACACAATTATGATTATTACGGTACGATTCCGGCACAACTCGATTTTAGCTGGGTGTGGCTGGGTGTGATCGCCTGCGGTATATCGGGTGGTTTTATGGGTGGTGCATTTAGTCAGATGCTTGTTTCTGGCTCAAAATGGCTGGCACCCCACATGAGACGTCGCTGGGTGCTGATCGCGCTCGCCTGTGGTTTTGGTATCGCGATTCTCGGGTTGGTCAGTAATGGCCTGTCATACGGCACGGGCTATATCGAAGCCAGTTCGATTGTCAGTTGCGCGGGTAAGACAAGCTGTCATGCCGATGTTGGTTTTATGTATCCGTTGTATAAATTGTTCGCTACGGTTGTTTCTTATCTCAGTGGTATCCCTGGTGGCATTTTTGCTCCATCTTTAGCCGCGGGCGCCGGCCTGGGCAGTGATTTTGCAATACTGTTTCCTGCAGCGCTGACATCGACAATTGTTGTGCTCGGCATGGTGGCGTATTTTTCGGCTGTTGTTCAGGCGCCGATTACCGCTTTTGTGATTGTGATGGAAATGACAGACAATCATAATCTGGTGCTGGCGATGATGGCAACATCGCTGCTGGCTTCGGGTACATCAAAGCTGATTTGTCCCAAGCCTATATATCATGCACTGGCAGAAAACTTTGTACGTGCTCTGGCTCAGGAAAAACTGGAACAGATTGAAAAACCGGAAAGTGAAACTGTAGAGCCACAGGAAAAAATATAAGCCATCCCTGGTTTTTTCCGCTGTTGCTTATTTGATCAAGCCTTCTATCCGTATGGCTTCTTTAACATGCTCGCGCGCTGCAACACGTTCCATGAACGCTGCCAGTTTTATTGTCTTTATTGTGTCCATACGCGAGCCTTAAGTTCATCGCGCAGTCGTTGCAGCGCTGGTTTTTCAGTGCTGTCGTAATGACTCAATCCCAACGTTAACAGGTATTGTTTAAATTCATTTTCATACGGCTGCCCGTTCTGATGATAGTCGATGACCCACTGGCTAGCCTGCGCATCTGTTACATCATACTGCCATGCGAAATCGATAAGTGCGATGCGATCCAGATGCGTGTCCCAGGCTTTGAATACCGCACTGATAAAATTCGCCTGTTGTGCTTCGCTGCTGTTATCCACCGTGCTGGAAGGATAGCCGCATTCCTGAAGTATTATCGGTTTGCCGGGGATGCTGTTCGCCATAAGATCGAAATCGCTGGCGATATCCGATGTTGGGCGCACGGTAAAGTCGGCATTGAGCGGATAGTATGTCAGCGTGGCGCTGTCGAGACTGGGTAAAAAGTTTAAATATTGCGCCAGGGTGCCGGCATCCTTTAAGGCGTTAAACTGAATGATACTGCTCACCACAACACTGTTTCCCCAAAGCGCATGAATCTTTGTTTTGGCCGCATTGAAAAAGGCTTGCCATTGCGCCCATTTGGCTGGATCGCTGCCCAGCGTAGCATCGATTTCATTGCCAACCTGTATCCATTTTATTTTGCCACTGGCATTCAATACGCTAAGCCGGCTATGTAGATGATCCAGAAAATTTTCAAACGCAGTGATCACCTGTGGATCATTAAAAGGGAGTGTGCCCAGATCGGATGGCATGCTCGCTCCCGGTGTGTCCAGCGGTCGTAGCACCATGGTGATATCGCCTGGGTAATTCGGATAGAAAGCGTCCATGGTGTCAGGAATAGTGTCATCATAGGTGTTAACGGTGGGTTCGAGCGTGGCCCAGTCCAGTGAGACACTTACTTCTCTTACACCCAGAGCCATGGCCTGACCGTAGGCAGTGGCATAATCGGTTGTTACTGTGTTGTTGACATGTAGGCCGAGTACGCGTGCTCCCTGTGCGGGTGGTATGGTTATACTGGGACTGTCTGAATTACTGCCACAACCGATCAGCATTGAAAAAATTATAAAAATGAAAAGAGGCTTTATTTTCATTGTTTTTCTCTGGGACTGGCGACAAGAATTTCTGAGGGCACGCCATACTGTGAAATGACCTTATGGTAGTTGATTGACCAATTGTTTTCATCAAGGTAGCTTAGAAGATTAATCGGACGACAGCCGCCGACCAACGATGCGCGCAGATTGAAAATATTTTTCCACACCGCTGTTACGATGCGCGATGAAAAGTTTATACCGTAGCTGAGACTGACCAGGCAGAGCTTGCCTTCAGATGTCAATACTCGATGTGCTTCGTTTATCGCTTCGCGAATATCGGTTTTCGGTAGAAGGTCGAACACATAGGTGGAGATCACGCGGTCGACTGAATGATCAGCGAGCGGGTAGTGTATGGAGCCATCTGACTGAGTGACGCTGGCGCGCACTGAATGTAGTGAGAGTCGCTGCTGCGCAATAGTCACCATGGTCTCGCTAAGATCGACTCCGGTGTATGTTGCTGAAGGTGACAGGCATGATGTTAGTAAACGAACTGCGAATCGACCTGTGCCACAGCCGAATTCGAATATGGCTTTTGCTTTATCAAAAGCTGCGTGTTCAATCAAAGTGTCTAACGCAGCGTCTTCATAAAATGCCTGCGTGTCCTGTTTTTTACCGAAGTGGTCGTAAAACGTTTGTACCTGAGATCGTGTTAGCGTCATGCTGTCTCCGGTGGCAATGATTTCCAGAACTCTATTGTAGTGAACTTATCTTTTCAATAATACATAGACCGCGCCATTGCCGCCGTCCGCCGGGATGGCGCTATAGAACGCCAGCACCATGGGAAGTTCGCGCAGCCAGCGATTCACCATGCCTTTGATCAGTGGCTTTCTGTCCTTCGAGCGATAACCTTTGCCGTGCACGATACGGATCACGCGTGTGCCCGTGGCTTCACATTCGGCGAGAAAGCTGCGCAGATAGTTGCGCGCGTCATCGACGGTCATGCCGTGCAGGTCGATTTCATCTTCGATCGCCAGTTTGCCCTGACGTAATTTTTTCAGGGTGGCGGGCTGGATCCCTGAGCGTGCGAAGCTGAGCTGGTCGGGGCAGTCTTCGACCAATGGCGCATCGGAAAAAACATCGGCAATTGGAGCCAGCTCGGCCTGGCGGGACACACGGATCGGACCGGGCTTTGGCCGGTGGTGGTGTCGCGCATCTGGCTTCAGTGGCTTGACGCCGGCCATTTCCTTGCGGAACAGGTCTTCGTCATCATCTTGCGAATCGTTATGCATCGTTATCGCCGAGTTCATGTAAAATCAGGGTTTCACCTTTCATGAGTCGATTGTAGCCGCTGTGCACATATTGTTAAGTAATGATGATGGCTATCTTGCGCCCGGACTGCGCATTCTGGCTGAGACCCTGGCGCAGCACCATACGATTTCGGTGGTGGCGCCCGAGCGCAACTGCAGTGGCGCGAGTAATTCTCTGACCCTGGAACGGCCGTTGCGTACCCAGCGTGCGGACAATGGCTTTTATTTCATCAACGGCACGCCTACCGATTGCGTGCATCTGGCGATCACCGGCCTGCTCGATGAAGAGCCGGACATGGTGGTCTCGGGGATCAATGCCGGTGCCAATATGGGTGACGATGTGCTTTATTCGGGCACCGTGGCGGCAGCGATGGAAGGCCGTTCGCTAGGCCTGCCAGCACTGGCGGTGTCGATGAATTCGTATGAACCGATGCACTTTGAAACCGCGGCGCGTGCGGCAGCAGAATTTATCGAACAACTGGAACATCGGCCGTTGGCACACAATACTATCCTTAATATGAATGTGCCCAATGTTCCCTGGGACGAGATACGCGGCCAGCGCGCGACGCGTCTGGGTAATCGTCACAAATCAGAAGGCGTGATCAAGCAGCTCGATCCACGGGGTGAAATGATGTACTGGGTCGGACCTCCGGGCGCGGCGCAGGACGCGGGTGAGGGCACCGATTTTCATGCTGTTGAACACAATTATATTTCGGTCACTCCTTTGCAGATTGACCTGACTCGCTATGATAGCCTGCAGTCTCTGGACGACTGGCTGAATCCACAGGCTTAATAAAGAACCGCTATGCAACTCAACATTGACGGCATTGGTATGACCTCACAGCGCACGCGCGATCGTTTGATCGAGCGCTTGCGTGCTGAAGGTATCAGCAACCAGCGTGTGCTGGAAGTGATGCGCACCACACCCAGGCATATATTTATTGACGAGGCCATGGCCTCTCGTGCTTATGAAGACACTGCCTTGCCGATCGGTCACGGCCAGACGATTTCGCAACCCTTTATCGTGGCGCGCATGACCGAAATTCTGCTCGAAAACGGTGTTCCTGACAGTGTTCTCGAAGTTGGCACAGGCTCCGGTTATCAGTCAGCAATATTGGCCCGGCTGGTGTCAAAAGTTTATACCGTGGAACGTATTGCAGCTTTATTATCACGTGCGCGCGAATGCCACCGGGCGCTCAAGCTGCACAATATTTATACCAAGCACAGCGATGGTAGCTGGGGCTGGCCAGAAAAGGCACCCTATCAGGCGATCATGGTGACTGCTGCACCCGAAGAAGTGCCGGCATCGTTGCTCGAACAACTCGCTGTGGGTGGTCGTATGGTGATTCCGGTGGGCAATGTGCACGGCAATCAGGTGCTCAAATTAATCAGCCGTACAGATGATGGCTATGATGAAAAAAATCTCGATGCGGTACGTTTTGTACCGTTACTCGATGGCTCGGTGAGGTGAGTTGATGTTATTTGCGGGTTTATATAACAAGTGTATGCAGTGGGCGGCGCACCCACATGCCGAGCGTTACCTGGCCGGAGTCAGTATGTCCGAAGCAGTTTTCTTCCCGCTGCCGACTGCGCTGATGGTTGCACCAATGGCAATAGCACGCCCCGATCGCGCAGTACGGATCGCGTCTATCGCGACCGCCATGTCGGTGTTCGGCGGGCTGTTTGGCTATGCGCTAGGCTATTTCGCTATCGCCAGCATAGAGCCTTTGCTGCATTCTGCCGGTTACTGGGATAAATACCAGCTCGCGCGACAGTGGTTTGCACAGTGGGGATTCTGGGCAGTAGTGGTTGCCGGGTTTTCACCGATACCGTTCAAGCTGTTTACCATTTCGGCGGGCGCCTTATCGATGGCGCTGGTACCGTTTGTGCTGGCGGCGATTGTAGGCCGTAGCGCACAGTTTTTTCTGGTGGCATTGCTCATGGCCTGGGCAGGGCCAAAACTTGAGCCAGTGGTGAAACGCTATATAGAGTGGCTGGGCTGGTTAACCGTGGCGGCTTTAATCGCGGCGTACTGGTTACACGCACGGAGCTGATGATTCGTTCTTTGCGCAGAATTCTGTATCTGAATTTGCTGGCAGTCGTTCTGACCGCCTGCGTTACGGGTGGTCAACAGTGGGACCCCTCTGACTATACTGTGAAAAGCGGTGACACCCTGTATTCCATTGCCTGGCGCTATGAACTTGATCCGGATGATCTGGCGCGCTGGAATAATCTGGGCGATAACAGCGTGATCCATCCTGGCGAGCGTCTGCATACGCGCGGATCTGCCAGTTCTGGCTATTCGGCGTCTGAAACGAGTGTTGCTGATGTTCCGGTTGCTGGTCCAGTTCCAGCACCGGTTCCAACTCCGGCGACTCCGCGTGTCTTAGTAGTGGGTCGGGGCGACACTCTGTATTCGCTGGCACGTAGACACCGTCTGGATGTAAAACAGCTGATACGGGCGAACCGACTAAAACGTCCATATTTGTTGCACCCCGGGCAGAAACTATACGTTCAGGTGCAGCAGGCAACATCGCCTGCTATCGCGCCGCCATCGATTGCCCAACGGCCACCTGTCAGCAGCTATCCTGATGTTGTTCGCTGGAGCTGGCCCCTGCGCGGAAAAATAGTTTCAGGATTTAACGATCAGAACGGCGAAGCCAAAGGGATTGATATAGCGGGACACGCTGGTGAGGATGTCCACGCAGCTGCCGCAGGTAAGGTAGTGTACAGCGGCAATGGCCTGATCAGCTTTGGCAATCTGGTGATCATTAAGCACAATGACAGTTTCCTCAGTGCTTACGCGCATAATCGTAATATACTGGTCAGCGAAGGCCAGATCGTCAGCCAGGGTCAGGTGATCGCCAAAATTGGTAAAACCGAGACAAGTAACTCTGTCTTACACTTTGAAATTCGCAAGCACGGCAAGCCTGTGAATCCGCTACGTTATCTACCTCATGGGTGATTGATGTCATAAAAACCACAATATATTGTGGTTACCGAAAAAAAATCAAAAAAATCAATACATTTTTTAAATTAATGCTTGCTTCAAAAACTTATTTAATGCTATAAGTTTTCTGAACTTACGGAGAAGTTTAGAAAGGGCTTGTAACTACATGGAAACAAAGGGCAAAAAATAATGCCCCTCCTCAGGCCAGATAATAATAAAAATCGCAAAAAAAATAATTACTAAAAAATTATGGGCTGGGAGTACAATCATGCGACAAATAATTGCTGATACCAAAGAAGATGAAGTCGATACTGCTATTCTGATGGCAAATGATGTTAATGACGATGATGATCTCGACCTCGAGGCCGTTGACGACAAAGATGATGATTCAGTCGATGAAAAAGTTGCCAGAAAAACGAATGAGGTTGACCTAAAAACCAAGGTTGATCGCAAAGAACTGGACGCGACGCGTCTTTATCTGCGTGAGATCGAAGGTTCACCGCTGCTGACTGCTGAAGAAGAAGTCTATTTCTCTCGCCTGGCACTGAAAGGCGATATGGAAGCTCGCAGAAAAATGATTGAATGCAATCTGCGACTCGTCGTGAAAATTGCACGACGTTATATGAACCGTGGTCTGGCGCTGCTGGATCTGATCGAAGAAGGTAATCTGGGCCTGATTCGCGCGGTCGAGAAGTTTGACCCAGAAAAAGGTTTCCGTTTTTCCACTTACGCCACATGGTGGATCCGCCAGACCATCGAACGCGGTCTGATGAACCAGACCCGCACTATTCGTTTACCCATTCACGTTATCAAAGAACTCAATGTCTATTTGCGCGCAGCCCGTAAGCTGGAGCAGGAAATGGACCGCGAGCCAACCGCTGAAGATATCGCCAAGATGCTGAATAAGCCTGTGGCCGGTGTCGAAAAAATGCTGGGCCTGCGTGATCGCGTATCATCGGTTGATGTTCCGATTGGCAAAGACAATGATCGTCCTCTGCTGGAAGTGGTTGCCGATGAACGTGTTGCTGCACCGCCAGAAGCATTACAGAACGATGATGTCATGGCCAATCTTGAAGTCTGGCTGGGACAGCTCGAAGAAAAGCAACGCGAAGTGCTGGTACGTCGTTTTGGTCTGAATAACCACGAACGCACCACACTGGAAGACGTAGGCCGTGAACTGGGTGTAACCCGTGAACGTGTTCGCCAGATCCAGATGGATGCGCTCAAACAACTGCGTAAAATTCTGGAAAACCAGGGCTTCACCGAAGAATTACTGTTTTAATAATAAAAATAATAAAAGCTAATACCTGAACCGGGAGTGGAAACATTCCCGGTTTTTTTTGGCATTTTAAAAGATAGAAACTGAACCACAGACTAATTTGACTGGATCAAATTGAACGCGTGTATTTACGCGGCCAAGGGTGGAGGGCAGGAAGCCCGGAATAGCCACAGAGAACACGGAGAAAGAATTGGTTGTAAAAGAAAAGACCTGCTGCAAGCATTTGTGTATTGCCCAACCTGCTTTAACCTGAAAATGTCTTTCCTCTGTGTTCTCTGTGCGCCTCTGTGGTTCAGATTTTAAGCCTATAGATTTATTACAAAATCAGCCCGGCCACCACACGGCGACCTTCGCCGAGCAGAATGTTGTAGGTGCGACAGGCAGCGCCGGTGTCCATGACTTCGACGCCGATGCCCTGGTTGATGATCTGCGCATATATAGCCACGTCGGGAAAGCGCAACACCATGCCGGTACCGAGAAGCACGATTTCCGGGCTCAGGCTGAGTACCGAGTCAAAATGGCTTTCCGTCAGCTCATCGACAGTGCCGACCGACCAGTGCTCGATAACCGCGTCCGGGGCGAGCACAAAACTGCTTCTCAGGCTGCGGCCGTTGATCACGATCTGGCCCTGATCGTAGGCTGTGATGTAATAGCCTTCGTCGGGCTTTTCTTCGCTAAATTTCATTGTAATAGTCGTTTTGTGCTGTGAATATGACTGTCATTATACGTGAGTCGCGTACGCGGGTGGATTGCAGTAGAATTCGCGGCTTCATAGAGCGAACAGAGCGGAGTTTTCCTTGCAAGCTGTCAAAGTCGGCCTTCTCGGCCTGGGTACTGTAGGTGGTGGCACAGCCACTGTGTTATTGCGAAATGCGGCAGAAATTCAGCGCAGGCTAGGTCGCGAGATCGAGATTAGTCATGCAGCAGGTCTCGGCATCGCGTCGCAGACCCTGCTCGATCCTGCCAAAGTCAAACTCACCGAAGATGCTTTCGAAGTAGTCAACGATCCTGACGTGCAGATCGTGGTCGAGCTGATCGGCGGTTACACCCTGGCGCGCGACCTGGTGATGAAAGCCATAGAGAACGGCAAACATGTGGTCACTGCCAATAAGGCACTGATCGCTACCCACGGCACGGAAATCATGCGTGCGGCAGCAGCCAAAGGCGTGAATGTCGCCTATGAAGCCGCCGTCGCGGGCGGCATCCCTATCATCAAGGCCTTGCGCGAAGGTCTGGCGGGAAATCAAATCCAGTGGATCGCAGGCATTATTAACGGCACCGGTAATTTCATTCTCACCGAAATGCGCGACAAGGGCCGTACCTTCGAAGATGTCCTGGCCGAAGCCCAGAAAAAAGGCTATGCCGAAGCCGATCCGACCTTTGATGTCGAAGGCATCGATGCCGCGCACAAGCTAACCATTCTGGCCTCAATTGCGTTTGGTATCGAACTGCAGTTCGAAAAATGCTACACCGA
>CAYRNH010000068.1:0-11011 GCA_964425515.1 uncultured Thiotrichaceae bacterium
GGGTGTGATGCTGTTCCAGATGGTCACCGGTGAACTGCCGTTCAAGGGTGAATCCATGGCGACACTCATGTACAAAATAGCCAACGAGCCACACCCGGCACCAGAGTCGATCAACACCAGCCTGCCCCGTTGTATCACGCTGATTATCAATCGCGCGATGGAAAAAGACACCGAGAAACGTTATCCGCGCGGTGCCGACATGGCAAGCGATATTGCCAAGTGTCTCAAGATATTACAGGCTGAGGGGCTGGGTTAGCCCTCATGAGTCTGAAAGGGAAGATTGCTATGGCTGGCCAGACCGACGTTGGCTCCGTGCGCGAGCATAATGAAGATGCCATCAGCCACAACGACACCCTTGGCCTCGCGATACTGGCAGATGGCATGGGCGGTCACCGCGGCGGTGAAGTGGCCAGTGCAATCGCGGTTAGCACCATCATTGAACAGCTGAAGAAAAATTTAAAAAAAATCAGCCCCGGAGAAGCCGACGAAGATACTGGCTACAGCCTGGAAAGCCTGGCCATCCACGACGCCATTACCGAAGCTAATGCCAAAGTGTATAGCGCCTCTAATGAAAATACACAGTATAAAGGCATGGGCACCACCGTCGTTGTGGTATTGTTTTATGATAACCGATTCACTGTTGCCCATGTGGGTGATTCAAGGCTTTACCGCCTGCGCGATGGCGAACTCGAACAGCTGACGCGTGATCATAGCCTGATGCAGGAACTGATAGACCGGGGTTTCTACACGCCTGAGCAGGCGCAAAAATCGCTCAACAAAAATCTGGTGACCCGTGCTGTTGGTATCGATGAGCACGTTATGATAGATATTCAGGAAGATGTCGCTATGGTAGATGACATATATCTACTGTGTTCCGACGGCGTCACCGATCTGATTGACGATGATCTGATTCGGGAAACCCTGAAAAAATGCGGTGACGATCTCGACAAGTGCGCCGCCGAACTGATTCGAGAAGCCAATGAACACGGTGGCAAAGACAACATTTCGGCTATTCTGGCCAGGCCGGTAAAATCTTTTCCTGCCGGAAATAGCTTGTTTTCTCGATTTTTTGACATATTCTCATGACAATAGAAGTGCTTAGGGAAAAAAAATGGCAAAGCTAGTGCTCAGTTTCAATGGTGAAACCGTCCAGGAATTCGAACTGGATAAGGAAACCATAACTATCGGTCGCAAACCCGACAATGACATTCAAATTGATAACCTGGCGGTTAGCGGCCACCACGCCAAAATTCTGACCATTCTCAACGACTCGTTTATCGAAGATCTTGGCAGTACCAACGGTACTTTCATCGATGGTAACAAGATCGCCAAGCACGCCCTGCAGCCCGGCGAAGTTATCGTCATGGGCAAACACGAACTAAAATATGTCAACGAAGCCGCCGCGGCTGGCGGCGACTTCGAAAAAACCATGATCATCCGCCCGGATGCCGACGGTATGCCGGAACAGGAAGAAACCGATCAGAATCTGGAAAAATCCATCGGTAAAATTGCTGCTGACCTCGCCTCGTCGAGTGCCGCAGGCTCCACAGGCCCTGGCGCTGCCCGTCTGCAGCTGCTCAGCGGCGCCAACAGCGGCAAAGAACTACAACTGACAAAAATTCTCACCACCCTGGGCAAACCCGGCGTACAGGTGGCCGCGATCACCCGACGTCCAACCGGCTACTTCCTCATCATTGTCGACGCGGGTCCGTCAGGCGACATGCCCCTGGTCAACGGCGAGTCCGTAGGTAAACAGGCGCACGCACTGAATGATTCGGATGTGATCGAAGTTGCGGGTGTTAAGATGGGTTTCTACCTCGGTTAATCGAAAGCGCTCATCCGGCGAAATACCGCGTTAGCAACCGGCTCAAAAATACTCATTTACCATTAGTAAACTCCGTTTTTTTCGCCGATTGCTGCCTTGTCTTTCACTCAGCTGAACGCTTTCTATCAGTGTAGCGCAAATCACTCAACTCGATAAATACTCGGAAGCAGAAGCGTTTTAATTATTTTTCAAACACCGCTATCGATTCCACATGCGCGGTGTGCGGAAACATATCCATCACTCCTGCTGATACCAGTTTATAACCGAGTTCATTGACCAGCACGCCCGCATCTCGCGCCAGCGTTGCTGGATGACAGGACACGTACACAATTCGACTTGCTTTCGTATTTTTCAGCATGGGTAATATCTCTTTCGCACCTGAACGAGGTGGATCGAGCAAAATACGATCGTACTTCTGCTTCATCCAGGGCGCGGCAAACATGGTTTCATCATAAAGATTGGCGTGAATATACTCCACGTTGTCAATACTATTGCGCAGCGCATTCTGACGCGCTTTTTCCACCATTTCCTGCGAGCCTTCCACTGCGATTACCCGAGCGCAGCGTCTTGCCAGTGGCAAAGAAAAATTGCCCAGACCGCAAAATAAATCGAGAACCTGATGATCGCTTTCAAGCTGTAACAGTTCGATCACCCTGCTCACCATGCTCTGATTGATATCGGTGTTGATCTGGGTAAAGTCGGCCGGCTCAAATTCGATGCGCACATCAAACTCGGGCAGCGCATAATAAAGCGGCTCGGGATTTTCCGGCCACAGTGCTTCGAGCGCGTCAGGTTTACCTGCCTGTAACCACGCGGTCAATTCATGTTGCTTGCAGAAGTCGATTAAAATATTTTTATCAGACTGATCCAGCGGCGCCATATGCCGAAACACCAGCGCTGTTTGTGTATCACCCACAGCCACTTCAATTTGCGGTATCTGCTCGCGCTGTTCCAGCGTGTTGATACATTGCGCCAGTGGCTCGATGATGTCACCCACCGAGGCGTGCAATATTTCGCAGCGCGTTGTTTCCGTGATAAAAGATGAGTTGCTCTGGCGGAATCCCACCAGCACACAATCTTTTTTAGAAACATAACGTACGCCAAGGCGCGCTTTGTGACGATATTGCCAGACAGGTCCGAGCAATGGCGGCAATGTTTCAAGCGGTCTGACCTTGCCCATGTGTTCCAGGTGTTGCAACAGGGTATTTTGTTTCAGAGTGATCTGCGCCATTGCTGACATGTGTTGCAGGCTGCAGCCGCCGCAAACACCAAATACTGTACAGCGTGCCGCTACTCGATCGGGTGACGCGTTTTGTAACACTTCAAGCGCACGCGCTTCGGCAAATTTTTCTGTGATACGAGAATATTTGAAGTTAACGCGCTCCCCCTGCAGTGCCTGTGCAACAAACACAGGGCGTTTATCAACATGCGCGATACCACGACCTTCGGCTGAAATGCCAGTGATATCAGCGGTGACGGGGTCTTCTGGTAATCGCGGTCTGCGTTTGCGGTTTTTGTTACGCCTGAGGTGCTGTGACATGGGAAAACGTTATGCTGGAAACACACCCGATGACATATAGCGATCGCCACGGTCGCAAATGATGCTGACCATGACCGCATTTTCCACCTGCTGGTTGAGTTTGAGCATCGCCGCAACCGCGCCGCCAGATGAAATTCCGCAAAAAATACCTTCGCGTGTTGCCAGCTCGCGCGTGGTTTGCTCGGCTTCAGCCTGACTCACATCCAGGGTCAGATCAACGCGTGCCGCATCAAAAATGCCCGGTAAATATTCCGCCGGCCAGCGACGAATGCCGGGGATTTTCGAACCTTCCTCAGGCTGAACGCCTACGATCTGTATTGCCGGGTTTTGTTCTTTGAGATATCGCGAGGTGCCCATGATGGTGCCTGTTGTGCCCATGGCGCTGACAAAGTGCGTGATTTCGCCATCGGTCTGACGCCAGATCTCGGGGCCGGTGCCCATATAGTGCGCTGCGGAATTATCTGGATTATTGAACTGGTCGAGCACTCTGCCCCTGCCTTCGCTCTGCATTTTCAGAGCAAGATCGCGCGCACCTTCCATGCTCTGTTCAGCGCTCACCAGGATCAGCTCTGCGCCATAGGCCTTCATTGCTGCACGCCGCTCTTCGCTCATGCTTTCCGGCATGATCAACACCATGTGGTAGCCCATCACGGCCGCAGCCATCGCCAACGCGATACCGGTATTGCCACTGGTCGCTTCAATCAGGGTATCGCCGGGCTGGATATCACCTCGTTTTTGCGCCTGTACAATCATGTTGAGCGCAGGCCGATCCTTGACTGAACCCGCCGGATTATTACCTTCGAGTTTAACCAGCAAAATATTGCCATTATCGGCGCCTAATTTCTGTAATTTCACCAGCGGCGTATTACCGATGCAGTCGGCCAGAACAGGATAATGAGTGTTCTTCATAATCAATAAGTTATATTATTTATCAAGGTGAACAGGAGAACGCAAGCTGGTACACTTGACGCACCGATGTGGAGTATATCATCACGCTCAGTTGAACCAGGATAGATTTATACTCGACCTACATAACAAAAAATATACATAGAAACGTATGAATACATGCCGCCGCCTCAGCCTGATGCTGATCATCCCGTTGTTGAGCCCATCCATACTGTATGCCGCAAAACAGGATGATCCATTTTTCGACATGCCCATCGTGTTATCTGCCAGCAGGCTCGAGCAACCTGCTTCGGAAACGCCAGTCGCAGTCACTATCATTGATCGACAAACTATCGAAGCCTCAGGCGCACGCACTATTCCCGAAGTACTTAGACTGGTGCCCGGCATCATTGTGGGCAATAGCGTAAACGAATACGGTGATCAACCAAAAATCGTAGTCGCCTATCACGGCCATACCAATCAGTATTCAAGACAGATGCAGGTATTGATCGACGGACGCTCTATTTATGAACCCGCACAAGGCGGTGTTGCCTGGAATATGCTGCCGATCAATCTCGATGATATAGAGCGCATCGAAGTTTCACGAGGGCCTAACGCCGCCAGTTATGGCTCGAATTCATTTATGGCAGTGATCAATATCATTACCCGGCATGCCATCGAAGACCAGGGGCAACTGGTTAAAGTTAATGTCGGTAATCACAATATTGTTGATAGCACCTACCGATTTGCTGGCAGTAAAAACGATCTGGATTATCGCGTCACGTTGTCCACACAGAAAGACAATGGTCAGGATCGTGCAGACGGGAAGCCAAATCACGATGGCCTGGCTGCCAAAGGCATTGATTACCGCATGGATTACCAGGTCAACAGTCGTAGCACTATGACTTATCAGGGCGGTTACACATACGCCAATATCCAGGCCGACCAGAATTATGCCATTGGTGGAATCAAACCTGTACGCGACACAGAAAATGTGAATGCCTATCAGTTTTTGAAGTATGAAGATAACTTAAACAGTAAGAATACGCTGGTCGTACAGTATTATTACAATCTGCTCGACACCACTGATCAATCCCTTTCAAAAGTAGTTAATCCTGCCGATTTCGGCGTACCCTATGACCCTTTCCAGTTAAACTTGAATTTCGATATCAAATCCCAACGTCACAACCTGGAAGCGACAGATTATGTTCGGGTCAATGATAGCCTGCGTTTCATCTGGGGACTGAGTGCGCAAGAAGATCTGGTGCGCGCTCCATTTTTTCTGGGCACCTATAGCACGATACGGCGCGAAACCTATCGTGGTTTCACTAATATCGAATGGCATGTCAGAAGAAATGATATTCTCAATTTTGGTGTTCTGATTGAAAAAAACAATACCAGCGAGACGGCCAATTCACCACGACTTGCTTACATACATAAGTTTAGCCCTCAGCATAGCGTACGTTTAAGCATATCAAAAGCAATGAGAACTCCGTTCATTTTCGAAGAATTTGGCAACCAGTCTCTTTCACACGAACTAACTGCCGGCGGCATGCCTACCGGAATAGTGATTACAGACCAGCAAGTTGGTCCTGCACAAAAACTTTCCAACGAAGAAATTGTAAGCCGAGATATCGGATACTACGGTCGCTTTTTTAACAATGATTTGCTATTTGACGCACGTATCTATAGAGATACCCTGAGCCATCTAATCAATCCGGTAACCATGCCCGCCGCCAATGACGCGGTTGACGGAACCACGAGGATACTGTTCAATGAGGGCAGCACCAACGTCACAGGTATCGAAGCCGAAGCTGATTATACCATTGACCCTTCACTTCGCATCATAGCCAGCGCCAGTTTCGTTGACATCAGCAACAACGGCACCATCGATAAGGGTATAACAGATAGCCTGACACACTCAGCACCGCATAGTGCAACATCAATCCTGGCTATTGATCATTTCAACGAACTCTACAGCGGCAGCGTGGGCTACTACTATGTTGGCCGCTTTTCCTGGACTGATGCCTCCAGCGCCAATTCGAACAATTACCAAACCCTCGATCTAAAGCTATCCAGAAAAATACCTATGCATGGCAGCAAAGCAAGCGCATCGATTGTTTTGAAAAATTTACTCGGAAAATACAGCAACTATGATAAAAACCCAGACAATGGCCCTTTGATTGTGCAAGATCTAACGGCCTATCTGGAATTCAAGATACAGATTAAATAAACGTATCATGTCGCATAGCGCACAAACTGAGGCAGTAGGGTTATCACAGGAATGAGACTTTTCAGTCAACTAGCCGCTTGCATTGTGCTATTGGTAGCAGCAGGATCGTATAACGACGTTGAAGCAGCACCAGGCATCGTTATCTACTACTCCGCACATAACAGTTATCAGGTATCGCTGGCATCAGCCATTAATAAAAACCTGAAAAATAATTTTTCAGGCGCATCTGTCAAGTTCATCACAAATGATGATCTTTCAGTAATCCATCCAGGCGACATGATACTCAGCATAGGCAATCAGAAAAAGATTGACGCCGCCCTGGGTACGTTAAAAAATGACGTTATCTACATAAATGACACAGAAGAAAATGACCACAACATACGGCAGAATTTAAGCTATATAAATTTAAGAATTACCCAACCTCCATGCAGGCAACTTGCACTAATATCAACCCTCAACAAGCACTGGAAACGCGTTGGTTTTCTGATGAACAGATCCAATGACAAAAGATTGACTCTATTACATACCTGCTCAAAAAAATTAAACCTTGAAATCTACGCCGTACAGATTATTAATGGTGACCTGCCGGTAGCGATAGATAAATTACTACAGAACAGCGATGTACTCCTGGCATTACCCGATTATAAAATTTATAACCGACATTCCGTTAAGGATATTTTGCTATCCGCTTATCGTCTGAGAATCCCGGTCGTGGGCTTCTCAGCCAGCTTTGTCAATGCCGGGGCAATCGCGGCCACATACTCCTCACCAGACCAGATCGCCCAACAGTTAGTCTCAATAATTTTCGATAGAATGAAAAATGGGAAGTTGCCGGATAATGGGAATGTATATCCGAAATATTTCTCGGTGAGCATTAACGAACAGGTAGCGAATGCGCTAGACCTGTACCTGCCCAGCGAAAATTCAATAAAATCATCAATACAGCGCATGGAAGCTAAGCAATGAAATCCTGGAGCATTCGAAAACAGATCATCATGCTGGCGCTCTTCCCGGTGTTGTTTGTTGGGCTGGGGCTGGTAGTCTATTTCACTTACACCCAAATTGAATATATTGATAATGCATTAATCGAATACGGCCAGTCGAATGCAAGACAGATCGCGCCAGCAGCTGAATATGCCGTGTTTTCTGGAAACGCTGAACTCATAAAGCCTGCGCTTGAGAATACACTCAATGATCAAGATGTTATAGCTATTTCTATTCGAGACAAACTCGGTCAGTCAATAATATCGTTACATGACAAAAAGGCGCTTCCAGAGATACCATCCTTCTGGGACAGGTGGATCAAAACGAAATCTCTGAATTTTAATGCGCCCGTTGTTTCACAGGAAGTGGTTATTGACGACCTCAATGAAAAGCCCCAGAGCAATACTAACAAACAAACAAAATCCAACATCATTGGATATGTTGACCTGGAAGTCACCACCTATTTCAGCAACAGGCATAAGATATCAATTCTAAATAGAGCCGCTCTACTCACACTCATCATATTGGCGGCAGGACTAATATTCACTATACGAGTAAGCAGACAGATCGCTGGCCCTGTTATACTACTCACAGATACTGTAAGAAAAATTGCCTCCGGAGATTTTAATACCAGTGTCACACAGGATGCGCCTGGAGAACTTGGAGTACTTGAGTCATACGTCAACTCAATGGCGAGAGAACTGCAGTCATATCAGGACGAGATGGAATCACGAATCGATGACTTTACACAGGAATTGCAAGAAACTCTCGAAGAGCTTGAGCTACGCAATGCTGAACTTGATATAACCCGCTCTAACGCACTTGCAGCCAGTCGCGCAAAGTCAGAGTTTCTGGCTAATATGAGTCACGAAATACGAACACCACTATGCGGCATCATGGGTTTTGCGGAGCTCATTGATCACACCCAGGTTGATGAGAAACAGAGAGACTATATAACAACCATACGAAAATCAGCGGATAACCTGCTTAACATTATCGATGACATTCTTGATTTATCAAAAATTGAATCAGGAAAGCTTGAAATATCACTTGTCGAATGTAATCTATTGCACATTATAGAAGAAGTCATCGACCTGCTGAGCCCGACTGCGTACGAAAAAGGTATCGAACTTTTCTACAATTTGCATAAAGACACACCCAGACAGATTAAAGCCGACCCTGTCCGAATCCGCCAGGTGCTTATTAATTTAATCGGTAATGCAATTAAATTTACTGACAGGGGTCACGTTTACCTTGAGATTGAATGTGTCCATGATATACAAAACACCTGTATTCGCTTTTCAGTTATCGACACCGGCATCGGCATGAGCCATGCCAGCAAGCAAATACTGTTTCAGGCATTCACACAGGCAGACACCACTATTACACGTCGTTTTGGCGGGACCGGTCTGGGCCTTGTGATCTCGCGTAAGCTAACATTACTGATGAATGGCAGCATTGACTTCGATAGCGAAGAAAATGAAGGCTCTCGCTTCTGGTTTCAAATTCCGGTGCTCGTAACAGACGAAGTTAGTGAATTTAGTGACGCTTTGGCTGGATTAAGCATCAGTATCATCACTAACGCAAACGTGTGTTTTTCAGGTTTACGTTCAATGCTGGAATACTGGGGCTGTTATATTGTAGATCCGCTGAATAGTTACTCGGCTATGAGCATCGAATCTGATCTCACTATCGCATGCCTTCACCACAACGACCTGTCCAAACTCAAAACAGATGAAGGCGCCTGCGATAACAGTGCTTCTAAACCCCGTCATCTTGCAATCATTAGCTCAAATAATCCGGACGATATTGAACTTGTACGTAAAACAGGCGTTGATAATGTATTAACCTTCTCAACTCCGCAAAAACAAATATTTCATACACTGTGCAAATTGATTAATAGCCCGGTTAACATGGACAGAAGTGCAAAACCTGCACAGCATGAAGCACTCCCTGATTTCTCTGGTATACACGTACTAGTAGTTGATGATAATGCGATTAATCTACGCCTGGCCGAAATTATGCTTAGTCAGCATGGTGCACATGTTATGGCCGCCGCCTCTGGAACAGTCGCGATTCAGCTAATCGAAAAGCATACTTTTGATATTATTTTTATGGATATTCATATGCCAGGTCTGGATGGATATGCGACGACTGAGCGCATACGTCTATTTGAAACAGAACAGCAACCCATCATTGTTGCACTCACTGCTAATGCTATGCCTACTGAACGAACGCGGGCTTATGAAGCTGGCATGAACGACATTATGATCAAGCCCATTAATAAGCAATTGATGAATATGGTTATTTCGAAATGGCTAAATCTGGAAGATGCTGACAAACAAAGGAATATTAATAATGAGACTGAAACTGTAATATTTTCACTGAAAGAAGCTGAAAAATTTACTGAGGGCAATACCGCTTTGGCTCTTGAGCTAACTCATATGCTAAAAACGGAGCTGCCTCAATACCAGAGTAAAATTGCAGCAGCACTGCGGTTGAAAAATTATGATGAATTGAAGTCGCAGGTTCATAAGCTGCATGGCGCTGCGCGTTGCTGCGGCACTCCCGCATTATGTAGCGCTGCAGCGCTCATGGAAGAGCGTATAGACAAGCAACAATATGATGCACTAATAACGGCCGCCAAAAAATTAAGTCACGAAATCAATCGCCTGTTAGAATTTCCAATTGATATTCACTAATTTCAATTAATATTTCAGACTCGCGCTGCCTGCATCAACCTTCGATATTCACCAATAGCAGCTTCGAGCCCGATAAAGACCGCATCTGCGATAATCGCATGACCGATGTTAAGCTCTCTTACTGGCTGTAGCTCTGCAATCGCAGTGATATTCGTTCGATTCAAACCGTGACCCGCATTCACTTGTAACCCCAGCTCTGCCGCATAATCCGCTGCATCTGAAATCCGTTTTAGCAATTGTATGCGTTGCGAATCGTCGGCTGCATCTGCATAGTGTCCGGTGTGGATTTCAATGGCCGGCGCACCACACTCTTTCGCTGCACTGATTTGCGCGTGATCGGCATCGATGAACAGCGAAACTCTAACACTCGATTCAGCCAGGCGCTGGCAGGCGTCAGCAATCCAGCTTTGTTGCGATAACACATCGAGCCCGCCTTCCGTGGTCAATTCCTGGCGTCGCTCGGGCACCAGACAGCAATACTGCGGCCGCACCTGATCAGCAATTTTCAGCATCTCTTCGGTAACCGCCATTTCAAGATTCATCTGCGTACGCATGGCTTCGCGCAGCAAAAATACATCTCGGTCCTGAATATGACGACGATCCTCGCGTAAATGCAGCGTAATGCTGTCCGCCCCTGCCTGTTCGATTAGCAGCGCAGCCTGCACCGGATCGGGATAGGCCGTACCCCTCGCCTGGCGCAAAGTCGCGACATGGTCAATATTCACGCCCAGTAATAAATGCTTGTGTCCCATCACGGCCTCGTCGTTGGAAACAGGGATTTTACATAAAATCAAAAGGCTATGCCTGTTTCAATAGCTTTGTGCGGCCAAGTTTGCTATTTT
>CAYRNH010000069.1:0-10817 GCA_964425515.1 uncultured Thiotrichaceae bacterium
CCTTCGGCTTTCACTGTATCTGCAACGCTATCCGGATTCGGCACAAGGTCATCAATCGCGACCACCATTTCCGGTGACGTACCCCAGGTAACCTGCGGTTTAATTTTTGCCGCATCGATGTGTACCACCTTATCGAAATGCGCATCGGGATCACTGACCAGACTGCGCCAGTACACCACTGCCTGTTTCCAGACATCACCACCGGGTGAATACGGACGTTCGGCAACATAATCAATCGTGGTCTGATCGACTGCGATCATGCCCGCGCGCGCACCGGCTTCGATCGCCATATTGCACACGGTCATACGGCCTTCCATGCTGAGCGCGCGAATCGCATCGCCGCCGAACTCGATGGCATAACCGGTACCACCCGCGGTGCCGATTTCACCAATGATGGCGAGCACAATGTCTTTGGCAGTAATGCCTTCGTGCGCAACTCCGTCAACACTGACCAGCATGTTCTTGCTCTTGTTCTGCAATAAACATTGCGTCGCCAGTACGTGTTCGACTTCCGAAGTGCCGATGCCAAACGCCAGCGCACCAAAAGCACCGTGGGTTGACGTATGTGAATCACCGCAGACCACGGTCATGCCCGGCAAGGTCGCGCCCTGCTCCGGGCCGATCACGTGCACGATACCCTGACGCACATCAGCCATATCGAATTCAGTAAGACCGTATTCGCGACAGTTGCTGTCCAGAGTTTCAACCTGTATTTTCGATACCGGATCGGTCACACCCGCAGCACGCTCGGTGGTCGGTACATTGTGATCGGGCACGGCCAGAATCGAGCTCACACGCCAGGGCTTGCGCCCGGCCATGCGCAATCCTTCGAAGGCCTGCGGCGATGTAACTTCGTGCACCAGATGGCGATCGATATACAGCAAGGCAGTGCCGTCAGCTTCGCTGCGCACCACGTGGTCATCCCAGAGTTTGTCGTACAGTGTTTTTGCGGTCATGGTCATCTCCTCTGAGGGCTACAATAGGGCATCACAATTCATTACACAAATTCATTATTTTTATAATATTAATTCCATTTAGTTATATATAGTGATTATAATGCGACATGGATATCGCCAACCTGAAAGCCTTCATCAAGGTCAGTGAAACCGGCTCGTTCTCGCGCGCTGCCGAAGCACTGTTCATCACCCAGCCCGCGGTGAGCAAGCGAATTGCCGCACTCGAAGACCAGCTCGGCGTCAGTCTGTTCGACCGTATCGGCAAGCAGGTGCAGCTCACCGAAGCCGGGCGGGCGTTGATTCCGGGCAGCAAGCGCATTCTCGCCGAACTCGCCGAAAGCCAGCGCATTCTCGGCAACCTGCACGATTCCACCCACGGTTTGCTGAGTATGGCGACCTCGCATCATATTGGTCTGCACCGTTTGCCCGCAGTATTAAAAAAATACAGCCAGCAATACCCGGACGTCGAACTCGCGATTCAGTTCATGGATTCGGAGCAGGCCTTCCCGCGCATCCTGCACGGTGAAATCGAACTGGCCATTGTCACCTTGCCCAATACACCCCTGCCCGGTTTAAAACATATACCGGTGTGGTCCGATCCTATGCACTGCGTGGTCGCCAGCCAGCATCCACTCGCCAGCCAGGATCGCGTCAGCAAACAACAGTTGCTACAGCACGCTGCAATATTGCAAACCTCGGGCACACACACACGCAACCTGGTCAATGCCGCGCTGGGTGAAGCACGACCGGAAAAGGTTCTGCTGGAAACGAATTATCTGGAAACCATCAAGGCCATGGTGCAGGCCGGGCTGGGCTGGAGCATGTTACCGGATTCGATGATCGACAAAAGTCTGCGCGTGGTTAAAATCAACAAACTGAAAATCGCGCGTCATCTGGGTGTGGTGGTACACGAAAAACGCACGCTCTCGAATGCCGCGCGCAGCATGCTGAATCTTTTGCAGAATAAATAACTTATAAGACAGGCCGCGAAATACGCAAAGAATCGCGAAAAAAGAATAACATCAAAAATAATCTAATAGGCATCGGCAATGACAAAACGGATTTCACAGACACCCATTAACAAGTTCGAGCTATTCGCGCCCTTTGCGGCAAATGTTTTGATCTGGAAAAATAAAAATAGGCCGCAAAATACGCGAATTACGCAAATAGATTGGTGCCATGACTTTTACTTCGCGTCCTTTGCGTATTTTGCGGCAAGTGTTTAATCTAAAAAACTCATAAACACGCGACTCATACCGGCCTGCTAGCACCAATAAAACGCCAGACAATCACAGTGGCGAGCAGGGTACAACCCGCCGCACAACTGAATAAAATACCAGCGCCTGCACTGTCCCATAACGCGCCGCTGACCAGGCTGCCGACCGCTGCACCTGCACCATACGACACGCTGGAATACAAAGCCTGGCCTCGTCCCTGGTGACTGCCGGTAAAAAACCGATGCACCAGAGAAATTCCCACTGAATGAAACACCCCGAATGAAAAGGCATGACCGAGCTGAGCAATGAATAGCAAGGCAAGACTATCAACATAAAAACCAATGATCAGCCAGCGCAATGAAGTGAGCAATAAGGTGACCACCAGTAATTTACGCGCACCGTATTTTGGCAGAAATCTATGCATCAATAAAAACATCACCACTTCGGCAATCACACCCACTGCCCAGAGCAGGCCAATCATGCGTGAACTGTAACCGTGATTTTCGAGATAGATAGTGTAAAAAGTGTAGTATGGCCCGTGACTACAGAGCATCAAAAAGCACACGACAAAAAATGCCAGCACCTGTGGTTGTTTGATCACATGCCAGATCGGTTTGTGATCGGTATGTGGCACATTCAGTTTTTCCGGAACGATAAAACTGAACACCGCGATCGCAGCAAACAATAGCAAAATAGCCCACGGAATTAATACTGATGACCAGTACTGCAGCAACATACCCAGCAGCGTCACACTAACAATAAAACCCAGCGATCCCCAGAGCCGAATATTGCTGTAACGATGCGCCGCATCACCCAGATGGTTTAGTGTCATCGCTTCGAACTGCGGCAGGGTTGCGCTCCAGAAAAAACTGAATAACAACATCACCAGCGCCAGCCACCAGAGTTCAGTTCTGGCAAACACCAGCGCAAAACTCAGCAGGGCAAGCACACTGGCGATACGAATGATCAGCATCGAACGCCGTGTGATATCTGCCAGCCAGCCCCAGATATAAGGTGCGATCAATCGAGTGGCCGGCAGTATCGCGACCAGCGCGCCGATAACAAAACTGCTGTAACCCAGATTTTTGAGATACAGACTCCAGTACGGAACCAGCACGCCTAGCGAGGCGAAATACACAAAATAAAAACCGCTGAGTTTCCAGTACGGTATAGCTTTAACGTTCACGATGATAATTCATACAAGGTTGGCCACGGGAAACATTAAAAACTAAAAAACGAACAGCGGAACCACAGAGGCACAGAGAACACAGAGAAAAACTTAATTTGTTGTTACAGGAACAGTCAGCCTCCTCTGTGTTCTCTGTGCCTCTGTGGTTCCGCTTGTAGCATTTACCCTGAAAATATTTTCTTCGAGCCTCAGTAGTTTCGCTTTTACTAATCCACAGACGATGGAATCACTGGCGTGGCTGAATGCACGTCCATGTTCTGGCCGCGGTGACGTAGCAAGTGATCCATTAACACGATCGCGAGCATGGCTTCACAGATGGGTGTGGCACGAATCGCGACACAGGGATCGTGACGACCGTGGGTCACGACATCGACCGCTTCGCCTTTGACATCCACCGTGTCTCCGCTGAGACGAATACTCGAGGTCGGTTTGAATGCAGTGTGCGCCACAATGTCCTGACCGGAACTGATACCACCGAGCACGCCACCGGCATGATTGGTTTTGAAGCCGTCGGGCGTCATTTCATCACGGAATTCAGTACCTTTCGCGGTAACGCATTTAAAACCGTCACCGATCTCGACACCCTTGGCAGCATTGATGCACATCATTGCATAGGCAATCTCGGCGTCCATACGATCGAACACAGGTTCGCCCAGACCCGGCGGCACATTTTCTGCGACCACGGTAATCTTGCCGCCGACCGAATTGCCTTCCTTGCGCAAGGCATCCATATATTTTTCGAGTTCATCCAGCTTACTGGTGTCACCACAGAAAAAAGCATTGTTGTTAACTTCATTGCGGTCCCGCAGCGGCATTTCGATCGGCCCGAGCTGCGACATATAACCGTAGATGTTGATACCGTAACGGTCTTTCAGATATTTTTTGGCAATACCCCCGGCCGCGACGCGCATCGCGGTTTCACGCGCAGACGAACGCCCGCCACCGCGGTAATCGCGAAAACCGTATTTTTGCTGGTAGGTGTAATCGGCGTGACCGGGACGAAACCGGTCCATGATGTTGCCGTAATCCTTGGAACGCTGGTCGGTATTCTGAATCAGCAGGCCGATACTGGTACCCGTGGTTTTGCCTTCGAACACACCGGAGAGAATTTTGACTTCATCATCTTCACGGCGTTGCGTAGTGTGGCGTGAAGTGCCGGGTTTACGACGATCGAGATCGGTCTGCAGATCGGCTTCGCACAGTTCCATTCCCGGAGGACAGCCATCGACAATCCCCACCAGCGCAGCGCCGTGCGATTCACCGGCAGTGGTCACGCTAAACAGTTTTCCTATGGTGTTACCCGACATAATCTATTCTTGTTATTTGTGTGTGTGAACTGATCTTACCATTAGCACCGGCTGACTGCTCTGCTGCGGTGTGCTCAGGCTGCATCGAAATCGGCCTGATACATATCCAGCTGTTCTGCGGTTAGTAAAAATACCCCTTGCCCGCCGCGCTCAAAATCCAGCCAGGTAAAAGGCACCTCCGGGAAACAGGCTTCGAGCGCAGGCTGGGTATAACCCACTTCGACCACCAGAATACCGGTGTCCGACAAAAAATCGCGCGCGCTCTGTAGCATCGGAATCACCAGATCAAGACCGTCTTCACCAGCTTCGAGCGCGATCGCGCCAGGCTCATACTCAAATTCAGCGGGCAAGGCGGCCACTTCTGCGGTTGAAACATAGGGTGGATTGCTGACAATGATGTCGTACTCGCGTTCCGGCACATCGACAAACAGATCGGACTGCACCAGTTCGAGCTGGGTTTCCACACCGTGCAAACGCCGATTGTCTTCGGCCACCGCGAGCGCATCCAGGGATACATCGCTGCCGACCACCCGCGCCTGCGGGAAGGCATCGGCACAGGCGATTGCAATACAGCCCGATCCGGTACACAGATCGAGAATGTCATGCACACTGCCTTCGTCTACCCAGGGTGCGAAACGCTGCTGGATGAGTTCTGCAATCGGCGAACGCGGGATCAGCACGCGTTCGTCGACATGAAAATTGAGTCCGGCAAACCAGGCTTCGCCAGTGATATAGGCCGCGGGTTTGTGCGCTTCGACGCGCTGGCGATAAAATTCAAAAATCCGAAGTTTTTCATCCTGGGTCAGCGCACAGTCAAAATACGCAGCACTAAAATCGGGCGGCAGATGCAGCGCGGCGAGGCACAGGTACACGGCCTCATCCAGCGCGCTCGGCAGCCCCTGGTAAAAACTCAGCTCGGACGCGCTGAACTGGCTGGTGCCCCAGCGGATAAAATCGCGCAAAGTATTGAGTTGATCGCTCGGATTTTTCACGGTTCGCGCCTGTTTTTTTTCACCGGTATGGATGGCCACATTGTAGCGAACATTACTGCGTAGCGCAGTCTAAATCACTTTCATCTGCCACTGGATACTTCTATAATGATGCCCCTTATGAAACACTCACACACCTCTGATTCATCGCTCTTTCGCCTGCGTATCCTGCCGGGCATAGTCTTCACAGCCCTGCTGCTGATCGCACCATTCAGTTTTGCCGGTAACGCCGCCATCACGCTCAAAAATGCCTGGATCTCTGAAGCACCGCCGATGAGCAAGGTAATGGCCGCGTATATGAAAATTCAGAACCCGGGCGACAAGCCGGTCGAAATTGACAAGGTATCGTCGCCGGACTTTTCCAGCATCGAGATGCACCGCACGGTGATAACAAACGGCGTTGCCAGCATGCTGCGTGAAAAAAGCATTCGTATCGCAGCCCACGGCAGTTTTGAGTTCAAACCCGGTCACTATCATCTGATGATGTTCAATCCCAAAAAATCATTCAGGGCCGGCGACACCAGCCAGCTTACCTTCACGCTCGCCAGTGGCCAGTCGGCCACATTCAAAGTAACCGTAAAAAAAGCTACCGGCTACGCCAGTAACGGGCAACACTAGAGTATGAGCATGCCTGCGACATGGCGCGAGCGTCTGCTCGCCTGGCCGTTTTACATCCTGCCACAACACGCAATTTCATGGCTGATGTACCAGCTGGCGCGAATTCGTACTGTGCCGATCAAGAACTTCATCATTGATGTGTATACCCGACTCAATACGGTGAACATGAAGGAAGCGGTGATCGAAGACAAATTCGCGTACGAAAGTCTGAACGCTTTTTTCACCCGCGCACTCAAACCCGAATCTCGGCCCATGGATACCACACCCGACAGCTGGGTTTGTCCGGTCGACGGTTCGGTGAGTCAGGCAGGCGCTATTACTGAAGGCCGTATTATTCAGGCCAAGGGCTGTGACTACAGTTTGCTGGAACTGCTCGGCGGTGATGCTCAGCGCGCTGCCGCATTCAACAACGGCCATTTTGCTACTCTGTATTTATCACCGCGTGACTATCATCGTATCCACATGCCACTCACGGGCACACTGGAACAGATGACTTACATCCCCGGGCGATTATTCAGCGTTGCCACGCATACGGTCAATGCGATTCCACGTTTGTTTGCACGTAATGAACGTGCGGTCTGCCATTTCAATACCGAACAGGGACCGATGATTCTGGTGCTGGTGGGTGCCATCAATGTGTCTGCGATGGAAACCGTATGGCACGGTCATATCAAAAGCAATGGCAAGATTCAGCGCTTTGATTACAACCAGCAAAATATTCAGCTGCAACGCGGGGAAGAAATGGGACGTTTCAATCTCGGTTCTACCGTGATCGTGCTCGCTGGTGAAAACATGGAATGGGACGCCGCAATCGCTGCGGGCAACACGGTTAAACTGGGACAGCGACTGGCATTGCGCAGATAAGACCAGCCACATCTCGGCTCCGCCTGAATGTTCTCGGCGCTACTACCTTTCTGTACTCTCTACCCACTAATGAAGGCTACCCGATTCAGTACTCTCGGCCTGCATCAAAGCGGCTTCGGAGGGTGTCGGCCGGCCAGACGGATTGGTAAAACGATCATTCATGGTTTGAATAAAGCCACTCGCGTCAGTAATCACACTGCGCAGAACACGTCGAGTGCGCCACGACCAGGCCACCGGCGCGGGCTGAAAAATACTGCGATAGAATCGCGTATTGCGCATGAAGGCCGTCTTGATGTTCCCCGCCAGATGTTGTTCGGGTAAATGCTTTGCCACGCGACGCGCAGCCATCCGGCGCACGCCCGCATGCGTTGTAATGATAAAACCCGCAATCACCGCAAGCTTGATCGCCGATAGCCACAACTGATTAGTAAAATCGAAATCAAGCAAAGCCCGAACACTGAACCAGTGGTTCAGTACCAGCAGCAATATCGTTGTAATGCCATATATCACAGCATCGGAAATAATCACCAGTCGGCGCCAGCGGTGTATCGCCTTCATCAACAACGGGACAACATCATGCTCAATATCTTCAGCAATATTTTGCAGCACACCAATAATGCGATATGCACGCTCGGTGCCTACCTGGTGGATACGCTCATTAATAGCTGCGAGATCATTATCACGCTTGTGTTCAAAACGCTGACGCACCGCGTCATCTTTTATTGGAACTGCGACATCTTTGTTATAAATGGTGAAAAAGCGCCCTGCAGTTAAGCCTTTAACTGACAGTGCGCGTTGCCAGGCCGCCACCACTGCTTCTGGATTATCTTCCTGTGCAGCGGTATCAATCTGATTCAGGATGTAAATAAATTTTTCCGAATCATCACGCTTCACCGTGCGACCCACCAGATGTTCCAATGTGTCCTGCATGGCGCCCGGTTCGGGATGGCGCGCATCAAAAAACACCAGCACCAGATCAGACAGATCAACAATGTGATCGGTCAGGCGCAAAACCGCATTGCGTTGTTCGTCGGCATCAAACCCGGGCGAATCGATAATAATTTTGCCACTGAGTTTTTCCGAACCGGATGTTTTCATCTGCAAATACGCATCAATGCGTTTGCCTTCACCCGCCGCCACTTTATTGATTTCTTCGCTCATCTGATAGAACGGAAAACGCGGATCAGAATCCAGCGCAACACCTGGCAGAACACGCCCATCTTCACCGGTGGAATAACATATCACGGTAAACTTGTCGTCCACCGCCTGATTGCCCGTCAGCTGAAGATTGCTGCCCAGAAACTGATTGATAAATGACGACTTGCCCGCAGAAAAAGTACCCAGTACAGCAATCAATGGCCACCAGGGAATTCTTGCAGTATAGGTTTCGGTGGTATCGAGCAAGCCCATACGATACGCAACACGATCGAGTTTTTTAAATCGCGCGACTGATTGTAACAGCAGCGGATTTTCATTCTCGAGATGTGTTTCGAGTTTAGCGAGGCGAGTACGGATCGCCTTATCGGGACGTTTCAACATAAATATAACAATCGCTGGATTCGGTCTATGCGTTAGCAGTTATGCATGCCGTCAAACTATTGAGCCTCCTGCGTTGGCGTTGGCGTTGGCGTTGACACTTGTGCTGGTGCTGGTGCTGGTGCTGGTGCTGGTGCTGGTGCTGGTGCTGGTGCTGGCGTCGGCGTCGGCGTCGGCGTATGCATTGTGTTCACCTCAGGCATTAACACTTTACCTTTGGCACCCTGATTCATGATGTCCTGCATAATTGCTTTAACATTTATCGCTTCTTCTCTCAGATCGGGCGGCAAAGGTTTGCCACCAAAAATGATTGTGTTCATATTGAACGCATACAACCAGAGTTTGCCAGTCTTGTCTGCCACCAGGCTGATGCGACATGGAAAATAAGCGGAATACGCATCATTGTAAGCAATCATACGTGAGGCCGTCATCGCATTACAGAACATAAAAATTTTCATATAACGCTGCTCATGGCCGGTGATCGCCTGAACTTCATCAGATAATGGTAGCTCACCTACTTCTTTAATGTTGTGCTCCTTGGCAACCGATTTCATTGCGGCTTCAACCTGATCGGCTGTCACACCATCGGCCACAGGTACTTTCCATACCATGGACTCAGCGAGGTTACCGGTTGCCAGCAATGTATTGGCCATCCTGGTGTAAACAGGCAGAGCATTGCCGTCAAAACCATTGAGCACCTGATACACGGGGCCAAATTTGATTAGCGCGTAAATCAGAGCTGCGATCAACAACACCCCAATGATCGCAAAAAAATTTCGTATCGAAGAAAGCATGGGTTCCACCTCGGTTATTGTCCGTTTTGTTCATTTTTAGTGTTCTTGCACCACTATACAACAGTCAGGTGCCAGCAAGAAAACACCTGTGACGCGCATGGCGGTGATGATACAAGATGTGACGACTGCTCGCGTGCTTTGTTGCGAGAAAAACCGGGGCTGATTTCAACGGCGCAGATCAGGCATTGCGCCAGCTGAATGTCAGCACATCCTCGATATTGTCCGCACCGCTGAGCACCATCACCAAGCGATCTAGACCGAGCGCTACTCCAGAAGTTTCCGGCAGCCCATGGGCCAGCGCGGCGAGCAGACGCTCATCCAGGATCGCTGGCGTCAGCCCCACTTTGGTGCGCACCGCATTATCAGCCTCAAATCGCGCGCGTTGCTCGCTCGCGTCCTGCAATTCAAAAAAACCATTGGCCAGTTCGAGCTCGCCGTACAGCAACTCAAAACGTTGCGCGATGCTATCGCCCTCGGCATTCTGGCCCAGCCTGGCCAGCGCACACTGGCTGGCCGGATAGTCATATATAAAGGTGTAACGCTGTCTGGGCAGAGCCGGCAATACCAGCTGGGTGAGCAACCAGTCCAGCCATTCATCGATATTATCCTCCAGCCCGACCGGTGTTTCGATACCATGGCGATCTGCGCAGTCCCGGCATTCAGCCACAGTCACCCTGTGCGGATTAAACCCCGCACTGCGCTCGAAGGCTGCGCGATAGCTGATCCGATCAAAGCCGGGTTTCGAACCAGTACTCAGCGCAGTAATCAGTGCCTCGACTTCAGCCATCAATGCTGGCAGATCAAACCCCGGGCGGTACCATTCCAGCATGCTGAATTCCGGATTGTGTACCGGCCCCTGCTCATCATCGCGGAACACCTTACAAATCTGGTAAATCGCAGCATTGTGAGCTGCGAGCAAACGCTTCATCGGGTATTCGGGCGAAGTGTGCAGCCAGGCCGGTTGACCCGAAATGCTGGTCTGCAAAGACTGGATGTGAATATCGCTGGCAGCGGCTGAAGACAGCACAGGGGTTTCCACTTCGAGCACACCACGAGCATGAAAAAAGGCTCGTGTATCCTGTAATACACGAGCCCTTAGCTTGATAATATCGAGTGTGGCTTTTGGCTGCCAGTCAGATGACATCATCAGGCACGCGAGACATATTCTCCGGTGCGGGTATCCACTTTGAGAATATCACCGATTTCGATGAACAAAGGCACTTTGATTTCAGCCCCGGTTTCCAGTATCGCCGGCTTGGAACCGCCCTGCGCAGTATCGCCTTTCAGACCGGGATCGGTCTCGGTCACCGCCAGTTCGACAAAGTTGGGGGTCGCAATCGACAGCGG
>CAYRNH010000070.1:0-5317 GCA_964425515.1 uncultured Thiotrichaceae bacterium
GTGTTGCCGCACTTCACCGCCTGTGAATAAGAACCAATAGCTTGCGGCGCTTTTGTTGTTGCAATAATTTCTTTACTCATGCGTGACCCTTGTTATTAACTTGTTTATTCGCAGTACATGGATGTGCTGCCATTTAAAATGAAGAAAAAGGTAAAATCGAATTTTATCTTTTTCG
Organism: uncultured Thiotrichaceae bacterium; assembly: GCA_964425515.1. Taxonomy (GTDB): domain Bacteria; phylum Pseudomonadota; class Gammaproteobacteria; order SZUA-229; family SZUA-229; genus JASBSR01. Next base: position 176 of record CAYRNH010000070.1, read on the forward strand.
TGCTCTGATAATTCATGGATGAATTATTCAGGGATTTCTTAACATGTCAAACGCGTGCGATACGCAGCACGTTCGGCACCTTGCGCAAGCGCCGCATAATACTGGCGAGATGCACGCGATCTTTTACTTCGATTAAATACACGATACTCATATTGATGCCATCGCGATCTTCGAGGTCGACGTTTTGAATATTGGCCCCTTCATCTGAAAGTACCGTCGCTGTGCGCGCAAGCACGCCCGGCTTGTTGCTCACATCCAGCCTCACTTCACAAACAAATACGCCGCTGGCATCACTGGACCACTGCACGTCGATATATTTATCTGCTTGTGTGCGTATCTGGTCAAGATTACGACAGCCTTCACGATGCACCACAATGCCACGACCCTTGCTGAGCACGCCGACCACCTGATCGCCTGGAATCGGATGACAGCATTTTCCGTATGAAACCACCATGCCTTCGGTACCGTGTATGGCTAACGGTGCCTGGCTTTTCATTTCACGGGTTTCTTCGGAATCACCGTACGGAATTCGTTCTGGCACCATCCGTCGCACCACCAGACTCGGCGGACGATTACCCATGCCTACATCTTCCAGTAGCTCATCCATGCTGTTGAAACCATACTCGTTCAGCGCTTCGTCTATAGAGCTTTGCGGCACATCATCAAGCCGCAGACCCAGTCCTTTTAGACAACGCTCAAGCAAACGCCGGCCCTGTGACACCGCTTCATCTGCCTGCATATTTTTCAGGTAAGAGCGTATATTGCTACGCGCTTTTGCTGTTACCACATAATTCAGCCATGCCGGGTTTGGTCGCGCCGTCGGCGAGGTTATGATTTCGACTGTCTGGCCGCTATATAAAGGTGTATTCAATGGTGCGAAACTATGATCCAGCTTTGCAGCCACACAGGTGTTACCAATATCGGTGTGCACGTAGTAAGCAAAGTCAACCGGGGTTGCATTGCGCGGCAATTTGACGATATCGCCTTCTGGCGTGTACACATACACTTCATCGTGAAATAGATCGACTTTGACGTTTTCCAGAAACTCCAGAGAATTACCCGCAGTCTGCTGCATTTCTAAAATACCGGTCAGCCAGTCGCGTGCACGCGCATGCGCACCCGTTAAACCGGTCTCATCGGGTGACTTGTACAGCCAGTGCGCTGCAATACCACTTTCGGCAAACTTGTCCATATCGGTCGTTCGAATCTGCAACTCCATCGGGATACCGTGCGGGCCGTACATGGCTGTGTGCAAAGCCTGATAACCGTTGCTCTTTGGAATAGCAATGTAGTCTTTAAATCTACCGGGAATGGGTTTGAATAAATTGTGCGCGATACCAAGCACACGATAACATTCATCGACAGTATCAACGATCACGCGAAGCGCATAAACATCAAACACTTTATCAAACGATAAATGCTTGACCCGCATCTTGTTATACAAACTGTATAAATTCTTTTTACGCGAACGCACTTCGGCCTTGATGCCCAGTTCTTCGAGTCTCGCTACCAGTCCCGCATCAATTTTATTGATAACTTCCTTGCGATGACCGCCCGCTTTATTGACCGCGTGCTCAAGTATGCGATAACGCAATGGATACATGGCACGAAACGAAAGATCTTCGAGTTCATGGCGCATGGTGTAAATACCAAGGCGATTGGCAATCGGGATATAAATATCGAAGGTTTCCTGCGCGATACGCCGACGCTTTTCTGGCGAGAGGCTGTCGAGGGTGCGCATATTATGCAGACGATCAGCCAGCTTGATCAGCATAACGCGTATGTCCTGCGCCATCGCCAGCAACACTTTTTGAATGTTTTCCGCCTGCTGTTCGAATTTATTTTTGAATTTGATATGGGTCAGTTTGCTGACACCGTCAACAAGATGCGCAACATCTTCGCCAAATTCGCGCGAGATCAGCTTGCGAGTTGCGGGGGTATCTTCGAGCACATCATGCAGAATGGAAGCGACAATGCTTTTAACATCCATGTGCATCTGCGCAAGAATGCGCGCAACCGCAATCGGATGGTAAATATAAGGTTCGCCGGAAGCGCGGAGCTGACCTTCATGTGCCTGCGCGCCGAATAGATAAGCACGATACACATCCTTGACCTGGTCGCGCTCCATATAGGTGCCCACCAGATCACACAAATCCGAAATTAAAAAGCGCTCGTCTATCTTACCTGTGGCGCCGGGTGAATCACTGCGGACAGAATTGCTCATGACGCAGCTTGAAACAGAATGAGGAATGAATCTCGACACACACAGCCAGACACTGATCGATGCTGTTGCACCGAACATTGGCCGATCGTGTGTGCATGAGAGTCATCTATGATCAGAAACCTGCCTGCAGATCCCCTTCGATAAACATTTCCATGTCATCCTGTGGCACAACGACTTCTTCAGCATCCATGACTTCTTTGGTGATAATGCCTTCGGCTATTTCACGCAAGGCCAGCACGGTGGGTTTATCATTATCCAGCGCCACCTGCGCATCAGCACCCATGGCCAGCTGACGAGCGCGGCGCGCAGCCAGCAACACCAGCTCAAAACGGTTTTCTACATTCTGCAGACAATCTTCTACGGTTAAACGTGCCATGCGGTCACTCCACTTGTTTGTTCATTAACAGTGCGGCCAGCAAATCCGCATTTTTTTCCTGCTGATATTCTTTCAGCGTTCGATTGCTGATAAATATGGCGGCCAGCTCTTCGCGAGCGCGCTCAAAATCGTCATTGATTACTATATAGTCGAATTCATTGTAATGCGACATTTCTCTCACCGCTTCCTGCATGCGGCGCTCAATCACAGTAGCATCATCCTGGGCGCGGCTGTTCAGCCTCTCGCGCAAAGCCGATATACACGGTGGCAGCACATATATTGACCTGCAACCGGCCATCAGCTCGCGAATCTGGCGCGCACCCTGCCAGTCGATTTCCAGGATCACATCCTTGCCCAGATCCAGCTGTTCCTGAATGTGGTGGCGCGAAGTGCCATAGTGATTACCGAACACTTCGGCGTGTTCCAGAAACTCGCCCTGTTTGACCATCGCCCCAAACGTATCCTGAGACACAAAATGATAGTCTACGCCTTCGACTTCCCCGGCGCGCATAGCGCGCGTGGTATGTGATACCGATACGACCACATCATCCAGCCTGGTCAGCAAGGCCTGTACCAGCGTGGTTTTCCCGGCACCGGAAGGCGCGGAAATAATATACAGAATGCCTTTAGCCACAGACTTTACCCACAAACTCGATTGAATGACCGACTGGTCGGAGTGAGAGGATTTGAACCTCCGACCCCTACGTCCCGAACGTAGTGCTCTACCAAGCTGAGCTACACTCCGAAGCGGCGTATTCTAGCAGTTTGTTTGCTCTGTGGGGCTTTGCGCGTGAGGATTGTGTGAATCTGTTCGGATTTTTCAGCTGCAACGCTCGACCGAAAAATCGGCCAGCGCGATCAGCGCCTCGCGGTACTCGGAAGCAGGCAAATGTGCCAGCTGAGCGCGCGCCAGTTCCGCTTCCTGCCTGGCCACCGATTCGGTGTAGGCCAGCGCGCCGGTAGCCTGAATAATGTCCTGTACCTGATCGAGCAGGTCATAGCCGCCGTTCTCGATCGCACGCCGCACCAGTGCAGACTGTTCCGCCGTGCCCTGTGTCATTGCGTAAATCAGCGGCAGGGTGGGTTTGCCTTCGGCCAGATCATCGCCGACGTTTTTGCCCATGGCATCGCTGTCCGAGCTGTAATCGAGCACATCATCGATCAGCTGAAAAGCAGTGCCCAGATGCATACCGTAGGCCGCGATCGCATTTTCTTCCTCTGCATTGCGGCCACACAGAACCGCGCCGAGCCGGGTTGCCGCCTCGAACAGCTTGGCGGTCTTGCAGTGAATCACTTCCATGTAGCTCGCCTCGCTGGTGTCCGCATCGTGCACATTCATCAGCTGCATCACCTCGCCTTCGGCGATGACATTGGTGGTATTGGCCAGTATTTCCATCACCCGCATATTATTCGCATCCACCATCATTTCGAATGCGCGTGAATACAGAAAATCACCGACCAGCACACTGGCGGCATTACCGAACAGCGCATTCGCGGTTTCGTGGCCCCGGCGTAGATCAGACTCATCTACCACGTCATCGTGCAGCAGGGTGGCAGTGTGAATAAATTCGATAATCGCTGCCAGCAGGTGATGCTGATCACCCTCATAGCCATAGGCGCGAGCCGCGAGCAGCGCGAGCAGCGGGCGCAGGCGCTTGCCGCCGGATTCCACGATATAATTGCCCAGCTGGTTGATCAGCACCACGTCCGAGGCCAGGCGCTGGTGAATCACCGCGTCCACCGCCTGCATATCGGCTGCGGTCAGCTGCTTGATGTAATCCAGGGTATATTTGTTCTCGGCCACGGGTATTCCGTTTGATAAAGACAGCGCATCCTATTTACCACCGGTCGGCAGGTCAAGCCAGATCGGAAAAAACCGCCCTAAAACCAGTAATTATGGTAAATCGCGCTTGCCAGCAGGCCGCGCAGACAGTAGAATTTGCGCCCTTTCATTACACGATTTGGAGAACGCCATGTACGCGGTTTTGAGTACAGGTGGTAAACAGTACAAAGTAACACAGGGCCTGGTGTGCCGTGTCGAAAAACTGGATGCCGAAGAAGGGGCTTCAGTAGAGCTCGACAAGGTCTTGATGATCGCCGATGGCGACAAGATCAAAATTGGCACCCCGCTGGTTGATGGCGGCAAGGTCACAGCCACGGTCAAATCACACGGCCGCGCTGACAAGGTCGAAATCATGAAATTTCGCCGTCGCAAACATCATCAGAAACGTACCGGCCACCGCCAGTACTATACTGAAATTGAAATCACCGCTATTGCCGGTTAAATCAGCTGGTTAAGCGTTCAGGAGCACTTTACAATGGCACATAAGAAAGCCGCGGGCAGTACCCGCAACGGTCGCGAGTCACAATCCAAGCGACTGGGTGTGAAAAAATTCGGTGGCGAGTCTGTTCTTGCTGGCAATATACTGGTTCGCCAGCGCGGCACCCAGTTTCACGCCGGTAACAACGTAGGCATGGGACGCGACCACACCCTGTTCGCCAAGGCAGAAGGCAACGTGGTATTCGAAATCCGCGGCCCGAA
>CAYRNH010000070.1:5417-10525 GCA_964425515.1 uncultured Thiotrichaceae bacterium
CTGATATGAAATTCGTAGACGAAGCAACGATTAAAGCCATTGCCGGTGACGGTGGTAATGGTGTGGTCAGCTTTCGTCGCGAAAAATACATCCCCAAGGGTGGCCCCGACGGTGGCGATGGCGGTGACGGCGGTTCGGTGTATCTGGTCGGTGACAGCAATCTCAATACCCTGGCCGATTTTCGCCACGTGCGCACCTACATGGCTGAAGCCGGCATCAAAGGCTCTGGCCAGGAAAGAACCGGCAAGGGCGGTGATGATCTTTATGTGCAGGTGCCGGTCGGCACCCTGATCTACGACGAAAACACCGGCGAGCAAATCGGTGATATCACCAGTGATGGCCAGGCGATCAAGGTCGCGCAGGGCGGTTTTCACGGTCTGGGTAACACCCGCTACAAAAGCTCGGTCAACCGTGCACCACGTAAATGCACCCCGGGCACGCCTGGCGAACGCAGAGTGCTGCGCCTCGAGCTAAAAGTGCTGGCCGATGTCGGTCTGCTGGGCCTGCCCAATGCGGGTAAATCCACTTTTATACGGTCTGTCTCGGCAGCGACCCCCAAGGTGGCGGATTATCCATTCACCACACTATATCCGAACCTGGGCGTAGTGCGTGTCGGTCAGCTGCAAAGCTTTGTGATCGCGGATATTCCTGGGCTGATCGAAGGCGCTTCGACTGGCGCCGGGCTGGGCATTCAGTTTCTGAAACATCTGAGTCGCACTAACCTGCTGCTGCACATTATCGATATCGCGCCCCAGGATGGCAGTGATCCGGTCGAGAGCGCGCATACCATCATCAACGAACTCGGCCGTTACAGCGAAGAATTGCTCGACAAGCCACGCTGGCTGGTGCTCAACAAGACCGATCTGCTCGATGCCGAAGCACTGGCCAAAGCACAGTCAGACATCGTTGCTGCGCTCGACTGGAAAGGCCCGGTGTTTGCCATCTCGGCAGCCACCGGGGCAGGGACCGAAGCGCTGAGCCAGGCCATCATGCGCCATCTGGAACTGAGCAATGAGCCAGCGTAAGCAGCTCGGCGCTTCGCAGCGCTGGGTGATTAAAATTGGCAGCTCATTGATCACTGATGCCGGCCGCGGCCTGGATAGCAAAGCGATTGCGCACTGGGCGCAGCAGATCGCTGAACTTCGCCAGCAAGGCAAGGAGCTGGTGCTGGTCTCGTCGGGTGCGGTGGCCGAAGGCATGGCGCGTCTTGGCTGGAGCAAACGCCCGCACGAACTGCACAAGCTGCAGGCTGCGGCCGCGCTCGGCCAGATGGGCCTGGTGCAGGAATTCGAATCCTGTTTCAAACAGCACGGCATACTCACCGCGCAGGTGTTGCTGACCCACGATGATCTTGGCAATCGCAGCCGTTATCTGAACGCGCGTAGCACACTCAACACCTTGCTCGAACTCGGCGCGATTCCAATCATCAACGAAAACGACACGGTCGCGACCGAAGAAATTCGACTCGGCGACAATGACACGCTGGCCGCACTGGTGAGCAATCTGGTGGAAGCCGACCTGATGGTTCTGCTCACCGATCAGAATGGTCTGTACAACGCCGATCCGCGTAACAATCAAAACGCCGAGCTGATTTCTGAAACCGATGCCAGCAATCCCGAGCTGACAGCCATGGCCGGTGACGGCGGTACGCTAGGACGCGGCGGCATGCGCACCAAGGTTCGTGCCGCCCAGCGCGCTGCGCGTTCTGGCGCCAGCACCCTGATCGCTTCCGGCAGCGAAGACAATGTACTGCTGAAAATCGCTGCTGGTGAAAACCTCGGCAGCCTGTTGCTGGCCAAAGCCGAGCCGATTACTGCGCGCAAACAATGGCTGGCCAACCAGCTCAATCTTTGCGGTACGCTGCACCTCGACGCCGGCGCCAGCCAGGCGCTACTGCGAGCCAGCAGCCTGCTCGCGGTCGGGGTCAGCCAGGTCAGCGGTCAGTTCAAACGCGGCGACCTGGTCAGCTGCATATCAAATGATGGAAAAGAAATCGCCCGCGGCCTGGTCAATTACAGCGCGGAAGAAGCTAACCGAATCAAAGGCCTGGGCAGCGACAAAATCGAGTCCGTGCTTGGCTATATCGACGAGCCCGAGCTAATCCATCGCGATAATCTGGTGCTGGTGTAACCGCATATAAAAACCACAAGCTGAACCACAGAGGCACAGAGAACACAGAGAAAACGTATTGTTTTTAAAACAAAGAACTTGCTTTTCCTCCGTGTTCTCTGTGCCTCTGTGGTTCAGCCTTTGTATTTAGATTTTCTGGTTTTGTACTTTTCAGCCAGACACAAAAAAGCCGGTCATTGACCGGCTTTTTCGCTAACATGCGAGCAGGCTTACATTGCGCGGATGTTGTTGTTCATGCGGCTCTTGTGGCGTGCGGCCTTGTTGGCATGGATCAGGCCCTTGCCTGCGACGCTGTCGATCATCGGACAGGCGACCTTGTAGGCTGCTTCAGCAGCGGCTTTGTCGCCAGCACCGATTGCGCTATAAACACGCTTGATATAAGTACGCATGGTCGAGCGCGCGCTGGAGTTCTGGACGCGGTGCGTTTCGGCCTGTTTGGCGCGTTTTTTCGCGGAAGCTGAATTAGCCAATTGAGTAAACCTGTGCTGAGAAAAAAGAGCGCGTAAAATGCCAGTTTTAGAGCGCTTTGTCAATCCGTTTTCGCTACAATTGGCTCTCGTTTCACCAGTTCAGCAGCATAAACAGAAGGAGTACCCCACTGAGTAAAAGGCTTTTGCACTCCACCCTGACGGTTGGAGGCATGACACTGGTGTCGCGGGTTTTCGGACTGTTGCGCGATGTCACCCTGGCCACTATTTTCGGCGCCAGTGGCGGCACCGACGCCTTTCTGGTCGCTTTCAAAATACCGAATTTCATGCGCAGACTATTCGGAGAAGGCGCATTTTCGCAGGCGTTCGTACCTGTTTTCTCGGAATACCGCGAAAAACGTAGCAGAGAAGAGCTGCAGGATTTGCTCGACCATGTTGCTGGCAAGCTCGGTGGCGTGTTGCTGCTGATCACCATCATTGGCTGTGTTGCAGCACCCATACTGGTCTATCTGTTTGCCCCCGGCTTCACTCAGGATCCGGGGCGCTTCCAGCTCACAGTCGAGCTTCTGCGCGTGACATTTCCGTATCTGTTTTTTATCGCGCTGGTCGCCTTTTCCGCTGGTATTTTAAACAGCTATGGGCAATTCGGCGTGCCCGCGTTCACTCCAGTATTACTCAACCTCTGCCTGATCGCGGCCGCCTACTGGTTTGCACCCTTATTTAAGGAACCACTGATGGCGCTGGCCTGGGGCGTATTCGCCGCTGGTGTGCTACAGCTGCTATTTCAGTTCCCGTCTTTGTTAAAACTGAGGCTGCTGCCACGACCACGTCTGAAACATCGTCACGAGGGAGTGAGCAAAATTCTGCGGCTGATGCTGCCGGCGGTGATCGGCTCCTCGGTGATGCAAATCAATTTATTGCTCGATACCGTGATCGCTTCGTTTCTGGCTGTGGGCAGCGTGACCTGGCTGTATTATTCAGATCGCCTGCTGGAATTTCCGCTGGGTGTGCTCGGCATCGCGGTCGCCACCGTGATTCTACCTTCCCTCTCCGACCAGCACGTGCGTGCATCCAGTGACGAATTTAACAACACGCTGAACTGGGCGAGCCGTCTGGTGCTGGTCATCGCGATGCCGGCCTGTGTCGGCATGATCGTGCTTGCGGCGCCGGTACTGACCACCTTGTTCGGATATGGCGAGTTCGGCGCCCGCGATGTCCATCTTGCCAGTCTCAGTCTTATGGCTTTTATGCTCGGTCTACCTGCGTTCATTCTGGTTAAGGTGCTTGCACCAGGCTATTACGCGCGCCAGGACACCAAAACCCCGGTGCGGATCGCGATCATCGCTATGGTCAGCAATATGGTGCTGAACCTTGCTTTTGTGGTGCCGCTGGTTCTATCCGATTATGAAGCGCCGCACGTCGGGCTCGCACTGGCCACCACCAGCTCGGCCTATCTCAATGCTTTTTTGCTTTACCGGGGGCTACGTAAAAACGGGATTTTTATTCCCACTCCTGGCTGGGGTCGGCTTTTCACGCAGATAGCTCTCGCTTCTGGAGCGATGGCGCTGCTGATCTGGCAAATCAATCCAGCACTCTCTGCCTGGAGCCACTGGCACGCAGTTGAGCGTCTGGCACATCTGGGCCTGATTATCACACTCGCGGTCTGTAGCTACTTTGCTGTGCTCTGGCTTGCCGGTATGCGCCCTGCTGTGCTGAGGCGACAGTGATGCAGCTAATCCGTGGGCTTTACAATCTGCGTCCGGAAAACAAAGGCTGCGTACTCAGTATCGGCAATTTCGACGGTCTGCATCTCGGTCATCAGGCGCTGCTCAGGCTACTACGCCAGCAGGCTGCAGACCTGCAAACCCGCGCCTGTCTACTCAGCTTCGAGCCGCTGCCGCACGAATATTTCAATCATAAGCACGGCCAACCGGGCAGCAGCCGATTGATGAACACGCGAGAAAAACTCATCACCCTGCAACAGCTCGATTCCGGCCTGTGCCCTGATGCACTGATGCTGATGCGTTTTTCAGACCAGCTCGCCGAGATGAGCGCGACCGATTTTATCCAGAAGGTATTAATCGAAGCGCTGGAGATCCGCGCTCTGGTAATCGGTGACGATTTTCGCTTTGGTCGTGGCCGTGAAGGCAATATTGAAATCCTGGAGCAGGCCGCCAAAAAATACGGTTTCGGCATCACCGCGCTCTCGACCCATGTGCTCGATGATTTGCGCGTGAGCAGCACCCGGGTGCGTGAAGCACTGCAACAGGATCGACTGGCCGATGCTGCACGCATGCTGGGTCGTGAATACAAAATTTGCGGCCGCGTGGTACACGGCGAAAAGCGCGGCCGCACGATCGGCTTCCCGACCGCGAATATTCGCCTGAAACGCACTGCCAGCCCGCTCCACGGCGTGTATTCTGTTACCATGCACACTAGTGAGCACGGTGCGCTGCCCGCGATCGCAAATCTCGGCGCACGACCGACGGTATCAGGGACCGAAATCCGCCTCGAAGTCCACGTATTCGATTTTTCCGGTGACCTCTACGG
>CAYRNH010000071.1:0-10442 GCA_964425515.1 uncultured Thiotrichaceae bacterium
AGTTTGCATGATCGGTGATGTAACCGCCCAGGGTTGGGCCCAGTACCGGCGCGACCATGATACCGATACCCCAGATCGCCATTGCCTTGCCGCGTTCCTTGCGACCAAAACTTTCCACCATGATCGCCTGCGACAGCGGGATGATGGGCGCACCCAGGCAGCCCTGCAAAATACGAAACACAACCATCTCGGATAAACTTTGCGCCATGCCACACAGCGCTGAACTGAGTACAAAACCGGTGATACAGATCAGGATTAGTCGGCGCTGGCCAAGACGGGACGCGAGAAAACCGGTGAGCGCAACGAAAATAGCATCGCTCACCATATAGGAGGTGAGTACCCAGGTGATCTGTTCCGAAGTCGCGCCCAGCGAACCCATCATGTGTGGCAGTGCGACATTGACGATGGTCATGTCGAGCACCACCATGATCGTGGTGAGCATTACCGCAATGCTTACCAGCGCGCGGTTGACGGGTGTTTGCGAGCTGGGAACAGCGTCCTGCATTACTGCGGGTCTGCGGCTTTGCCTGCTGGCTCGCGGGTATCGATGGTCACCGTGCTACTGGCGCCGATGCGCAGGAACAGTTTCGGATCGGGGTTGATGATGCGTACTTTAATCGGGAAACGCTGGGTCACTTTCACCCAGTTGCCGGTCGCGTTTTCTGGAGGTAACAATGAAAACGCGGCGCCACTGGCAGGGCTGACGCTTTCTACCACACCATGCAGTTTTGCATCCGGGTACATGTCCAGCGTGATAGTTGCGGGCTGATCAGGACGGATGCGTTGTAGATCGGTTTCCTTGAAATTAGCATCGACCCACCATTCACTGGTATCGACCAGCGCGAACAGGGTCTGGCCCGCAGTGACGGTGGTGCCCGCGCGAAGACTGAGATTGGAAATAATACCGCTGACCGGAGCCCGCACCTGGGTGTAAGACAGATTGAGCCGCGCCTGCTCGACCCGTGCCAGCGCGATGCGTGTCTGCGCATTGGTGTTACCAACTTCACCGCGTTGATCGATGGCCTGCTGCAGCGCGGCTTTGGCTGCGGTCACCGCTGCCTGTGTGCTTTCGTGCAAGGCTTTGGCATGATCGCCATCGGCCTTTGACGCCATGCCCTGTGCAACCAGCTTTTGAATTCGACGCGCATTTTTTTCGGCATCATCATAGTTCGCCTGTGCCTGATTAAGTTGCGCGCGCGCGGTGGCCACTGCAGAGCTGGCAGCCGCCAGATCTTTGCTGGTTTGCGCCAGCTGTGCTTCGGCCGTCTGCAATGCAATCTTATAAGGGGCGGGATCAATTTCAAACAATAAATCACCGGCACTGACTTTTTGATGATCGCTGACTTCAACCCGGCTGACCGGGCCACTGATCTGTGAAGCGATACGAACCACATTGGCATTGAGATAGGCATCATCGGTGCTGGGATAGTAGGTGCGATGCCATAGATACCAGCCCGTAGCGACAGCGATTGCCAGTATCAGCAGTGTTAGCAAAAGCCATTTGAAGCGTTTGAGTTGCGACATTTAAGTATCAGCGACCTTGTTTACAGGGAAGGTATTGGAAGGATTCGACAGACGAAACATCTTTAGTTCCGATAGCGAGTAACGTCAGTATTAAACCGAATCTCGAATGTGTTAGCATTTTTATATGTTTAGTCCGTGGAGTCAATCTAGCTATCGCGTTGGTTGCGGACATAATACACAATCCAGACAAGGCTGCTGATGGCAATGATTGATAACATCAATGCCAGCTCATAATGTTTAATATTACCTATAACGGCTTCGACCGCGTGACCAAAATAATAACCCGCCAGCCCGACGCCGGCCGCCCAGATGGCTGCGCCTGGTAAATTTAACAGAACAAAACGTAGATAGCTGACATCGCTCATGCCGATCGCAAACGGGGTTACGGTTCGAATACCATATAAATACCGAAAACCAATAATGAGAAGATTTTGATGGCGTTTGAGAATATCAAATACGCGTTGAGCGCGTGATTGCCAGGACGGTTTTCGTGTTAACCAGCTTTTACCATGATATCGGCCCAGGCTGAAATAGATTTGATCACCCAGTGCAGTACCGGTAAAGCCGCAGATGATTACCCATTCCAGTGATAAATATCCCGCCTGCGCTGCCAGCCCGGCAAGCACCATGACGGTTTCGCCTTCGAGAAAGGTGCCGATAATGATGATCGGATAACCATAATCTGTTAACAAATGTGCCAGCATGAAGGGTGCACTCTGTGCAAATAAAAAATAGACCGCAGTAGCAGGGTGGGGTTCTATTTGTTTATATGACAATATCGCAATATATTTTCTGACGCAGCACGTAGTAGGGCGCAATAACCAACGGGCATTGCGCCGAATGCTAATCTTTGTAGGCCAGTGTATTCTCAGCCCCAACGCCTGCCCAATCAAGCGGATTGATATGTACGTAGTCCATGTGTGCGCGAAAATCCGCTTCGTCACGAATCAAATGTTCCCAGTAGCGTCTTTGCCAGATACCACGTTCACCTCGCCTGAGTCGAACATGCGAGCGTTTCTCAGATGGGGGTAGGGTTTTTGAAAAGCCCATCCTGATCAGTCGCCATCGAGTTGGGTAATCTGCGTCACCGTCGGGTAATTCGATGACACAATGCAGGTGATCCGGTATCACGACCCGGGCATGAATGATGAAAGGATGTGAATCACGTACGTGTCGAACCGATTCGCGCAATAGATCGATATGTCGAGTCAGCAGATCGTTGTTGTGGCGGTGCAATAGATTGACGGAAAAAAATACTTGTCACCTGGCTGAAATATGCGTCGGTAATCTGGCATGAGTGTTTGTCCTTAAACATGCGGTGCAATGCCCGTTGGTTATTGCACCCTACGGTCCTAGAACCATTTTTTTCGTTTAAAAAATAAAACCATGCCGATCGTTATTACAATCATAACAAGCCAGACGATGGGGTAGCCGAAATACCAGCGCAGCTCAGGCATGGACCAGGGGCTGGCAGGATCGTTAAAGTTCATGCCGTACAGACTGGTGATGAACGTCAATGGAATAAAGATGGTGGCGATGATGGTGAGCACTTTCATCACTTCGTTCATGCGGTTGCTCACACTGGAAAGATAAATGTCCAGCATGCTGGATGACATATCGCGATAGGTTTCGATCAGATCCATAATTTGAATGGTGTGGTCATAACAGTCACGCAGATAGACGTAGGTGCTTGAGTTAATAACCGGATGCGCATCACGAATCAGAATGTTGAGCACCTCGCGTTGTGGCCAGAGCGTGCGTCGTAGCATGCTCAGTTCACGCTTGAGCTCGTGTATTTTTCTCAGCGTTTCCTGATCTGGTGATTCGAGCAACTCTTCTTCTAGCAGCTCGATCAAATCACCAAAATCTTCGAGTACAGGAAAGCCTTCGTCAATAATCGCATCTATCAGTGTATACATAAGATAGTCAGCACCCTGTGAGCGGACTTTATTAGTATTTTTCTGCAGGCGATTGCGAATCTGTTTGAAGGGGTCGGCCTTGCCGTGATGAAAACTAATGACATAATGACTGCCCACGAACAGGCTGATCTGTTCGGTAAAGACTACATTGCCATCCATTACTGGCAGGCTCATGATGATAAACAGCTCGTTATCGAAGCTGTCTACTTTTGGGCGTTGCCCTGTGTTGAGAACGTCTTCCAGTGACAGGCTATGCAGGCCAAATTGTTCGGCCAGCATCTGTAGCTGTTCGATTTCCGGGTCGCCCTGCAAATGTATCCAGGTATTGGAGGTCGTATTCAGATAAGGGATGCATTCTGAAAGGCTGGTCAGTTCTGTATCTGTGATAGAGCTGGCTGTGTAGTTGACCAGACTTATCTTGAGCGGTGTTCTGGTTTTGGCCTCCTGCTCGACCAGAGTGCCGGGAGGAGTGCCGGGTGGATGGTAGCGCTTGGTAAAGTAACTCATGCTAGTTTACCTGTGGTTAAGCTGTGCTGCGAATAGTGCAGGTGATGAGGTTACCATACAGCAGATGTGACGGCGAACACCGGCGTTTGTGCTCCTTACTCTACTAAAAGCAATATCGTCGTGTCAGCGCTGTGGTTGTGATTGGAACCCCGTGATCCGTAGGGTTATTGTTCAGTCTTGACTAAACAAAATAAAACTTTATACTGCCTCGATGTCTCAATCCCCCAGTAGTGCAGTCGTTGAATCGTTTATCGAACGTATCGGTCTTTCAGTCGAGGCCGATGGCCTGCCGCGTATTGCCGGCCGCATAATGGGGTTTTTCGTCATCCACGGCGGTCCGGTGAGCTTTACCGAACTTGCTGAGCGCCTGCAGGTCAGTCGCGGTAGCGTGAGCACTAATGCGCGGTTGCTTGAGGGTCTTGGCGTTATTGAACGAATCAGCTTGCCCGGCGACCGTCAGAATTATTATCAGTTGAGTGAGCGCCCTTATGTGCGTCTGATCGAGGGCTATATCAAACGCCAGATGGCGATGGAAGCTGTGGTGAAAGAAGTCCAGACGCAATTGCCAACCACGACGAAAGCAACGCGAGCGCGCCTGCGTGAATTACATGCTTTTTACAAAACAGCAGCAGAGCAGCTGCAACAGCTGGTTGTAAAAATACAGTAACAAACCTGTCGCAAGATTGGCGATTGCCTGCGCGGGTTCAGTGTGAATATACATACCTAATATGTTTTCCGGCATATTGTGCGGAATAGATTCATGTAGTGTTTTTTTCAGGTAGTTTGCTGGCTGAAAATTACAGTATCGATAGAGGTGACGAGGGCTTTATGAAAAAGTGGATGATCTCGATGTTAGCGGTGGTGCTCGTTTTGTGCGCTGTTGTGGTTCTTGTTCTCTTCAACAGAATTTCAGCGGGCAAAAAAATGATGGCAGCGATGGCTGGGCATGCTGTGCCTGTGACTGCGATCAAAGTCGTGCCGCAGACCTGGGTGCCTGAAATCAATACTATCGGTTTTATCGATCCGCAAAACGGCGTGATGCTGAGTACCGCTGAGTCCGGCGAAGTGAGCAATATATTGATCAAGTCCGGGCAAAAAGTACAAAAAGGTGACTTGCTGGTGCAGCTTGATGTCAGCAAGGAAGAAGCCAATTTAAAAAGCGCGCAGAGCATGTTATCTGCCAGCAAGGCGGAGCGTGATCGTATGGTGAAGCTGGCGCACGAATCCATGGCCAGCAAGAGCCAGGCGGATACTGCAGTCAGTAATTACCAATCTTTACTGGCACAGATTCAAAGTCTGAAAGCAACCATCGCACGTCGTGAAGTGCGGGCCCCCTTCAGTGGCTACACAGGCATAGTGCAAGTTCAGTTAGGCCAGTACCTTCAGGCCGGAACCGCTGTAGTGCGGCTCGAAGATATCGACACCATGAAATTGCGTTTTACCGTAGGTGAAAAGGATTATTCGAAAATCGCGATCGACATGCCGGTAAAAATTTCGGTGTCCGCATATCCGAACCGTGTTTTTTCAGGGCAGATCAGCGCAATTGAACCCGCAGTCGATACCAGTACCGGTGTCGTGAATGTCGAAGCGAAGATACCCAACAGTGATGGACTGTTGCGAACCGGGATGTTTGCCCAGGCTGAAATCGAACAGCCTGCTTTGCAGCAGCAGATTGTGATTCCACAAAGTGCAATCGATTTCGAGCTTTATGGCGAGTCGGTGTTTGTGCTGGAACACACGCCATCAAAAGAAAAAGACCAGCCGGGTTACGATACAGCAAAACAGAAGACAGTCGTCGTTAAAACAAGACGTGGCAATCTTGCGCTGATCAGCAAAGGGCTTGAGGCGGGTGACCGTGTCGTCACTTCCGGCCAGCTAAAACTGTACGAGGGTGCAAAAGCAAAAGTTGTCAAAGACAATACGCTGGCACCGCCCGCCACGTTACCTCTGCAGTAGGGGCGTGCGATGAAGTTCACCAGTTTTTTCATCCGGCGTCCTGTACTGTCGATTGCGCTCAGCATCATGTTGTTGATGCTGGGTGCTCGGTCGCTGCTCGATATGCAGGTTCGTCAGTACCCCGAGCTGATCAATACTGTGGTGACTGTTACCACGCCGTACTTTGGTGCCAGCCAGCAACAGATTCAGGGTTTTGTTACCCAGCCTATACAGCAGGCGATCTCCGAAGTTGAAAATATCGATTATGTGCAGTCGCAGAGCATGGCAGGGCAGAGCGTCATCACTGCACAGATGAAGCTCAACACCAACCCGGATGCCGCGCTGGCAGCGGTGCTGGCCAAGGTCAACAGTGTGCGAGCAAGCCTGCCAGATGGGGTTCAGGACCCGGTGATCACGCGTGGCACCGGCCACACGGTATCGATTATCTATATGGCATTTTATAGCGATGCGCTCAACAGTAGCCAGATCACTGATTACCTGGAGCGTGTGGTACAACCGCAACTGGTGACGCTTCCCGGAGTGGCTGATGCGCGCCTGATTGGTGGTACACCCTATGCGATTCGTGTCTGGCTCGACCCCAAGCAAATGGCGGCACTGAATCTGGGTGCCACCGAAGTGATGAATGCGCTACGTGCGAATAATTATCAGTCGGCGCCGGGGCAGATCAAAAGCGATTATTTTGTTTACAATGTGAACGCGAAGACCAGTCTTACCAGTGTCGACCAGTTTTCAAATTTAGTCGTGGCTACACGCGGCAATAAAGTCATACGCTTGCGCGATATCGCCAAGATCACCATGGGCGCGGGGCGAGTACACATCGCCGCCACTGCCAACGGGCGCGATGCAGTCATCATCGGAGTTGATCCAACGCCCAGGGCTAATCCGTTAGATATTGCCAAGCTGGTGCGGGATAAGATCCCCGAGATACAACGCAATTTGCCCGATACCATAAAAATGAAGCTGCTCTACGATTCCTCGTTAGTGATTCAGGAATCGATTCACGATGTGGTTAAAACCATCGCCGAAGCGATTGCAATTGTGATTGTTGTGATTTTCCTTTTCATGGGTTCGCTGCGCGCGATTGTGATTCCGGTCGTGACCATTCCGCTGTCATTGATCGGTGTTGGGTTGATAATGTACATGGCGGGGTTCTCGATCAACCTGATGACCCTGCTGGCGATGGTGCTGGCGATCGGGCTGGTGGTCGATGATGCCATCGTCATGGTAGAGAACGTGGATCGTCATATCAGGTTTGGTGAAACACCGTTTCGAGCGGCAGTGCTTGGTAGTCGTGAGATTGCGGCACCGATTATTACCATGACTTTAACATTGGTCGCAGTGTACGCGCCGATTGGTTTTCTTTCGGGATTGACCGGTTCACTGTTCAAGGAATTCGCCATGACGCTGGCGGGCGCTGTGGTGGTGTCTGGTGTGATCGCGCTTACCCTGTCACCGATGATGTGTGCCTACATGCTGCGGCATAGTGGCGGAAGTGACAATTTTGAAGCGAAGGTGCACAGGTACCTCGATCGTATCGACAACACCTATTCCAGGATGATAACCGCAGTGCTAAGCAAGCGACCGGTGTTTGTTGTATTTGCGCTGCTCATTCTGCTAAGTCTTGTTGTTTTGCCCAGGCTCATTAAGTCTGAACTTGCACCCAAGGAAGATCAGGGTGTGATTATTGTGTCAGCGACCGCGCCAGATAATTCGAACCTGGATTATATTCAGAAGCACATGGCGGTGATCAGCAAGATCACGCAGAAAATTCCTGGCGTGGTGGCTGCGCTTTCAATTTCAGGCGTTCCGAACAGCAACCAGGGGCTGGCAATTGCACCACTGATCCCCTGGAGTCAGCGCAACATCAGTGCGGATGATGTCCAGAAACAAATGACGCCACCTATCATGGCTTTGCCCGGTGTCAAGGCTGCACCATTTCAGTTGCCGCCGCTGCCGGGTGCATCGCGCGGCTTCCCCATGCAATTTGTCATCAAGTCACCGGGTGATTATAAAACGCTATACACTGTTGCAGAGGAAATGCAGAAGGCTGCGCGAGCCAGAGGTTTGTTCATGTTTTCGCAGCTTGATCTCAGTTTTAATTCTGCCAGCATCGAGATGAGTATCAATCGTGACAAGGCGGGTGCATACGGTGTCACTATGGCAGATATAGGTAATACGCTGTCTTTATTATTGGGTGATGGTTACATCAACCGGGTGAATATTGATAGCCGCAGCTATGAAGTGATTCCACAGGTGGCACGCGTAAATCGTCTAACCCCCGAGATGCTCGGCAGTTATTACGTGAAATCAAATACTGGCAAGCAAATACCATTGAGTGATTTGATCGATATCAAAACCAGCGGTGAGCCGCGCACACTGGAACAGTTTAATCAGTTAAACTCGGCGACGATATCAGGTGTGCTCATGCCGGGGACCAGCATGGGTACAGCAGTGGATTACCTGCGTAACGAAGCGGCCAGTATTCTGCCCAAAGGATTCCAGTATGATTTTCTCGGTGAGGCGCGACAGTATGTCCAGGAAGGCTCGGCACTGTACGCGACTTTTGTGCTCGCACTGTTCGTGATTTACCTGGTGCTGGCCGCGCAATTTGAAAGTCTGCGTGATCCGTTCGTGATCCTGGTTTCTGTCCCGCTGGCGATCTGTGGTGCATTGTTCGCGATGTTTTTCGCGCAGGCCAGTCTGAATATTTATACCCAGATTGGTTTGATTACCCTGGTAGGTTTGATCACCAAGCACGGGATTTTGATGTGCGAAGTCGCCAAGGAACAGCAACTGAATAATGGTCTCGATCGATCATCGGCCATTATCAAAGCGGCACGGATTCGTTTACGTCCGATTCTGATGACCACCGCTGCGATGGTGGCGGGCCTGATTCCGCTGCTGTTTGCCACCGGTGCCGGTGCGCACAGCCGGTTTGATATCGGCCTGGTAATTGTGTCCGGGCTGTCCATCGGAACTCTGTTTACCCTGTTTGTTTTACCAGTGGTATATTCATTTATCGCATCGCAGCATAAACCACTGGCCGAGTTTGAGGAGTCTCATGATGAAGTTTAGTAACAGTGTCGAAATTCAGCGTAGTAAAGCCGGGTTCATTACTCGAACAGGTCTGTGCTTACTGTGCGTTAGTTTAATGTTGTGGCAGGGCAGTGCTCAGGCCGCCGGTGATCTGATGAGCGTTTACCAGCTGGCAAAACAGCACGATGCAGTGTATGCCGCTGCACAAGCCACCTGGGCTGCAGAGCAGGAAAAGCTGGTACAGGCGCGTGCTTTGCTAAAACCCAATGTGCACCTGACAGCTTCAACCATGCATCACTCCACGGATACTCAGTACAAGGCCGCTACTATTTTTCCCAGTGGCACGCAAAAATTCAATATAACAACTTATGGAGTCTCTCTGACCCAGCCCCTGTATAACAAACAGGACTGGGAACAGCTGAATGAATCTGAGTTATTGATAAAACAGGCAGATGCAAAACTGAAACTGGCTCAGCAGGATTTAATACTGCGAGTGGCGCAGGCCTATTTTGATACCCTGACCGCGCAGGATAACCTGACTTTTGTCGGTGCTCAGAAAAAAGCGATTGAGAAACAGCTGCAGCAGGCAAAGCGTAAATTCGAAGTCGGCTCGAATACGGTAACCGACGTCTATGAAGCGCAGGCGCGTTACGATCTGGTAGTCGCAAATGAAATTGCTGCTAAAAACGATGTGTCGGTAAAGGACCGGGCACTGGCTAAGCTGACGGGTGAAACACTTCCGCCTCTGGCGACACTGAATGCACAATGGCAGCCGTCAGCACCGCAGTCGGCTGATGAGTCGAAATGGCTGGATTTAACTACCAAGTCGAATTTGAGTGTGGTCGTACAACGTGCTGCTTTTGAAATTGCTGAAAAAGAAATTCAGCGCCAGCGCGGATACTTGTATCCAACACTCGATCTGGTAGCGGGCTATCAGAAAAGCAATTCGAATGGCAATGCTTCTTTTGGTATTGGTTCTGACACCAGCGATGCCAGCATTGGTTTGCAATTGTCAGTGCCTATATACAGCGGTGGTGCAGCCAATTCGCGAGATCGTGAAGCGATACAGGCGAAAGAAGCTTCGCGTTATCAACTTGAAGATGCCCAGCGCAGTGCCAAGCTCAATGCCAGTCAGGCCTTTCTTGGGGTACTCAACGGCGTGGCTCAGGTGAAAGCGTATAACCAGGCGGTGCTGTCTAATCAGAATCTATTGAAATCCAGCGAGCGTGGCTGGCAACTGGGCACCGGCACAACGGTGGATGTGCTGAATGCACAGCAACAGCTTTACAGTGCAAAACGCGATTTACAGGACGCGAAATATAGCACTCTGATGAGTCAGTTACGCCTGAGCGCTAGCGTGGGTGCACTGAGTGAAGCCAACCTGAAAAAAATTAATGCACAGTTAATCGAGCAATAATATTTTCAGGCGGACACAAAAACGCCCTGCCTTCTGTTAGAAGGCAGGGCGTTTTGTTTTGTTACACTTTTTCGAGTTTACGC
>CAYRNH010000072.1:0-10341 GCA_964425515.1 uncultured Thiotrichaceae bacterium
TGCTGGTTCTGGTAGTAACTGGCCAGATAAGCGAAGGCTTCGACGGAAGATTCGGGGTTGGGATAACTCGGCATGTGATGTTGCGCAAAAATTTTGTTTGCAGCCTCCATTTGCTGCGCTCCCATCCAGCATGCCAGCACTGGCTTTTTACTGGCTTGCTGCGCATTGCTGACTGCGCGTGCACAGGCTGCCGGGTCGGTCATTGCCTGAGGTGAAAGCATGGCCAGTACGCCATCCACACCCGGATCACTCAGGCAGGCGTCGACCGCCACTTGATACCGCTGTTCCGGGGCATCACCCAGAATATCGACCGGATTTGCATGCGACCACTGTGCTGGCAGGTGTGCGTTGAGCTGGGCTATCGTGGCATCTGATAAAGCCGCTATGCTGACACCAAGATCAATCGCCCGGTCGGTGGCCATCACTCCCAGGCCACCACCATTGGTCACAATCGCCAGTCGATTGCCACTGACTCGATAGGGGGTCGAGAGCTGTTGTGCGGCTGCAAACAATTGCTCGATGGTCATGGCGCGAACTACGCCCGCCCGTTGCAATGCGGCATCGAACACGTCATCGGCGCCGATCATGGCGCCGGTATGTGTGGTCGCGGCGCGTGAGCCTTCAGCATGCCTGCCTGCTTTGATCACCACCACAGGCTTCATGCGTGCCGCCACGCGCAGCCCGCTCATAAAACTGCGCGCATCGCTGACACCTTCCACATAAAGAAGAATGCTGCTTGTTTTCGGATCCTGTGCCAGATAATCGAGAATGTCACCAAAATCAATGTCCGTCGCCTCACCCAGAGAAACGATGGCAGAAAAACCCACATCGCGCTCGGCCGCCCAGTCGAGAATAGCCGCACACAGCGCGCCGGACTGAGAGATCAGCGCAAGCTGTCCCGGCTTCGCAGTATTCTTGCTGAAGGTGGCATTCATGTTCATCGCTGGGCGAATGATGCCAAGACAGTTAGGTCCGAGAACACGCATCTGGTACTGGCGCGCGGCCTCCAGCATGTTTTTCTTCAGGGCCGCGCCATGATCGTCGTTATCATTAAAGCCGGCAGAAATGACAATAGCGGCACGCACCCCATGCTTGCCGCAGGTGTGAATAATTTCCGGAACGGTGCGTGCTGGTGTTGCGATCACAGCGAGATCAACCGGTTTTCCAATGTCTGCAATCGATGCATAGCACGGCTCGCCATGCAGTGTTTTGTATTTTGGATTGATTGCGTATATATCGCCTGTGAAACCATCCTGACGCAGGTTGTCGAAGACCCGTCCACCGACTGCTTCGGGGCGTTCGCTGGCGCCAAAGACCGCAATGGCGTTCGGCGAGAAAAGTCGATCCAGAAAATGTGTTCCCATATATGTTTCAGTGCCAGTCGGTTAGTATCATTCGTTACAATATGAGCCAGTCACAGAAAGCAGCCGGAGTTATATGGCGATTTCCATCATTTCACATCCTGATTGCACACTGCATGAAATGGGTGAGCATCATCCGGAAAGTCCGGCACGCCTGAGCGCGATTCAGGACCAGTTGCTGTCCAGTGGACTGGATCTGGTGTTGCAGCACCATGATGCGCCACTGGCAACGCCTAAGCAACTCTGCCTGGTGCACGATCCTGAGTATGTCGAATACATCTTTCAGAATGCGCCCGAGCAGGGTTATGCTGCGCTGGACCCGGATACCTCGATGAATCCATACACATTATCCGCTGCGCAACGCGCGGCAGGTGCCATGGTGCTTGGCGTCGACCTGGTGATGACCGGAAAAACCAGCGCCGTGTTTTGCAATGTGAGGCCTCCTGGCCATCATGCTGAACACAACAGGGCGATGGGTTTCTGTATCTTCAACAATATTGCTGTCGGTGCTGCACATGCGCTTCAGCACTATCATCTGGAGCGTGTAGCCATTGTCGATTTTGATGTGCACCATGGTAACGGCACTGAAGATATTTTTAAATATGAGCCGAAGATTCTGTTTTGTTCGACCTTTCAGCACCCCCTGTATCCATACAACAACATCAACAACGTATCAAGCCATATTGTCAATGCGCCATTACCCCCGGGCGCCGATGGTCGGCTGTTTCGCGACGCGGTGCAATCACACTGGCTGCCTAAGCTGGAGGCCTTTAAGCCAGAACTCATACTTGTTTCTGCAGGGTTCGATGCGCATATCGAAGATGACATGTCTGATCTGCGTCTACAGGATCGGGATTTTTTCTGGGTGACCAGCCAGATAAAAAATGTCGCAGATAAATATGCACATGGCAGAATCGTATCGACACTGGAAGGTGGTTATGCACTTTCCGCGCTAGGTCGCTGTGTAGCAGCGCATATAAAAGCATTAATTGGGTGATTTTGTTAAAAGCTCTAATATGAGCCCATCAGCATTTATAAACTGCATCAAGGGCAATAGCAATGACTTGAATTAATATGCAAGAAGTAGTAAAAGTTACAACATGTTACTTCTTGTAATCGAATGGTTGATGCGAAGAATTTTATTTCGATTTATTCTTTTGATATCAATACTTTTTCTGGTTGCAGCATGCAGTTCCGGTACAAACTCACTCGATTCCATTCTTGCATCGAAAACACTGACTGTTTTGACAGTCAACTCACCGACCTCCTATTACTACGACCGTGATGATCAACTGACAGGGCCTGAATATGAAATGACGCAATCGTTTGCCAAATATCTTGGTGTAAAAGTTAAGTACAAGGTTTATGACTCTACCAGAGAAGTGATTAATGCGCTGCGTAAGCATGAAGGTGATCTGGCGGCGGCGGGGCTCACTATCACCGATGAGCGCAAAAAACATTTTGATTTTGGCCCTTCATATCAAACGCTGAACGAAATGCTGATCTGTCGCCGTGAAGGAAGGAATATCAATAGTGCCGATGATCTTAAAGACCTTAATCTGGTAGTCACCGGGGAAAGTAGTTATCTTGAAACCCTGAAAAATTACCCCGGTGTCAACTGGCGCACTGACAATAAGCATAACACCCAATATTTGTTGGCCGCGGTCGCTGAAGGAAAGATACAGTGTACCGTTAGCGATTCCACCTTGTTCTATATTGAACGCCGCTATCACACCGAGCTGGAGGATAAATACACGCTGTCCGCTGATACCCACCTGGCGTGGATGGTTAAACAAAATGACGATGATCTGGTCGATGCGATGAATGACTGGTTTGATAAATACAGGAGAGATGATCTTGGACAGATGATCGATAAATACTATGGCTATGTAGAAATTTTCGATTATGTAGATACCCATAAGTTTTTACGCAGAATTAAAACCAGACTAAAAAAATACCAAAAATATTTTATTGATGCTGCAAAGAAAAATGATATTGATCCGATCATGCTTGCGGCACAGAGTTATCAGGAATCACACTGGAACCCCAGAGCGAAAAGCCCGACCGGTGTTCGAGGTATTATGATGCTGACATTGCCTGTCGCGCGATCGCTGGGCGTGAAAAGCAGATTAAATGCGAAGCAAAATATTTACGCAGGCGCGAAATTCCTTACCCGGATGGAAGATATTGTTGAGGATGTCGATGAACCAGACCGTAACTGGTTGGCTCTGGCGGCCTATAATATTGGTCGCGGCCACTTCAGAGACGCTCAGACACTTGCCAGTAAGCTCGGCAAAGACCCGGATCAATGGAGCGACATGAAAGATGTATTCCCGCTTTTATCAGAAAAAAAATACTATCGTAGCCTGTCATATGGCTATGCGCGTGGCAATGAGCCAGTCACTTATGTTACCCGAATACGAAATTACGAAAAACTTCTGCGTACCCACCTAAAAGGTAAAGACTGGCTTTAACAGATCAATATCTTTAAACCGCCTATGCATCACCAGCCATGAGTTAAAAATAAATAGATAGATAGTTGTGGTTAGAGGCGAATACTTTTTTGATACATCGCTCCTGGCTATAAGGCATCGAGATAAAACCATTTCTGGTTTTCATATACGAAGCGACTATTCTCATGAAG
Organism: uncultured Thiotrichaceae bacterium; assembly: GCA_964425515.1. GTDB lineage: Bacteria > Pseudomonadota > Gammaproteobacteria > SZUA-229 > SZUA-229 > JASBSR01. Next base: position 4,006 of record CAYRNH010000072.1, read on the forward strand.
CTTGTGGGCCTTTCCCTGTATTTTGTATGTAGCACTAAACTCCACCTGGTCATTGTTGCTGCTGATGATTTTCAGGCGTATCCATTGGATAGCGGGATCGATATCGAGGCTCTCTGGACGTGTCGACGGATGCCAGGTTTTGAGGAGATATTCCCTGTTGTTCTGGTAATAGGCGGTGTATCGAGAACGCATCAGAGCCTCTGCTGTCGGCGCGCTTTGGGAGCCATTTATATAAGTGGAGCAACACAGCCCGTGCGGCAGGTTAGATCCACATGGACATGGTGATGAGGATGGTTCTTGCTTCATATTGATGCTCACAACTCGATAACTGATCCCAGTTCTGTTTTGATGGTTAAATTCACTATTGTCTGATCAGATCTAATCGTATATCTTGCTGTTTATTTCCTGCTGATTCAATCTGTGACCTGGATCTCGAGCAATCCTGTATTGTGTCCTGAAGATGCGCAGGCGCTGCTTCGGGCTTTCATCTCTATGCTTGCGTTTTAATGGATATTTTAAACAATATTGACCTTCTGAGTTTCGGTGTCCAGGACGTTGTGTTCACCATGCTGCTGTTTATGTGGGCGGGTTTCGTTCGCAGCGGCCTGGGCTTTGGTGGTGCTGCCCTGGCTTTGCCGTTATTGCTATTTATTCATGACCAGCCTTTGTTCTGGATGCCAGTGATCGGCGCACATTTGCTGTTTTTTTCCAGCCTGACTCTGCGTACCAGAATCCACAATGTGGCCTGGCCATACCTTAAAAAGGCTACACGCTATGTGGTGCCTGCTGCACTGGCAGGTGTGTTTGGTCTGATTACTTTGCCGAGTGAGATCCTGGTGTATTTTATTTACGGTATTACTCTGTGCTATTCAGTAGTCTGGTTGCTCAATGTGCCGATCAAAAGTAGTCGCGGCTGGGTTGATAAGCTGTTTCTGGTGCTGGGAGGTTACGTGGCAGGAACATCCCTGACCGGCGCACCATTGATGGTGGCGGTATTCATGCGTAATGTGTCACGCGATCAGCTGCGAAATACCCTGTTTGTTTTATGGTTTGTTGTGGTCAGCATCAAAATGACCACTTTTGTGCTGGTAGGGGTACCCCTGCATTTTTCTTCAGCATTGCTGTTGCTGCCTACTGCCAGCATTGGCCATATGCTTGGACTGAAGGCGCACGATTATATTTTGCGGAACGACCAGCGCTTCAAGCAGATGGTGGGTGTATTTTTGATGTTCATAAGCGTGCTGGGCATCGTACATACTCACTGATAGTGTTCCAGCCGGTAAGAGGGATACCCACTGAAAGTTGTGATAATTTTGTGATACTTTTGAGTACGAACTTTGCTACTGTGTGCCTGTCTTCTCCATCATATGCGTGCACGTTGAAGGATTACTATGGCCATTCTGATCAAAAAACCCACCGATATTCAGCCCTCGGAAATTACTCCAAAATCGATTTATCTGAATCGTCGTAAATTCATGCAACGTACGATCACAGGTAGTCTGTTGCTAGGCGCCGAAGCGTTGTTGCCTGCCTGGGCCAAGCCCTGGGCAAATCTACCAGAAAGCCAGTACAACGCTCATGACAAGCTCAACACGCTGGATGAAATTACTCACTACAATAATTTTTATGAATTCGGCACCAGCAAAAGTGATCCGGCGAAAAATGCGGGTAGCTTTAATCCAAAACCCTGGTCGATAGCGGTAGAAGGTGAGTGCAACAAGAAGGGCACATTTGCACTGGATGACTTCATCAAGCCCTATGCGCTGGAAGAGCGTATCTATCGGCATCGTTGTGTGGAGGGCTGGTCGATGGTCATACCCTGGGTAGGTTTTTCTCTGGCGACTATGCTGAAATCGTTCGAGCCGACTTCGAAAGCTAAATATGTCGAATTCACCACGCTGTATGATCCATCACGCATGCCGGGGCAGGAGAGACGCGTGCTCAACTGGCCCTATGTTGAAGGTTTGCGCATCGATGAAGCCATGAATGTGCTGCCGATTATGGCGGTGGGCCTGTACGGTGATATTCTTCCAAACCAGAATGGTGCGCCGATACGTCTGGTGGTGCCGTGGAAATATGGCTTCAAAAGTATTAAATCGATTGTGAAAATTCGGTTCACCGAAACTCAGCCTGCGACGACCTGGAACCAGGTGTCACCGCACGAGTACGGTTTTTATTCAAATGTGAATCCGCATGTTGATCACCCGCGCTGGAGCCAGGCAACAGAAAGACGTATCGGCGATCCATTCTGGGCGCCGAAACGTAAAACCTTGATGTTCAATGGCTATGGTGAACAGGTGGCAGCGCTTTATAAAGGCATGGACCTGAAGAAATTCTTTTAGAATTTCTTAATGAAAAATGAATAATGAATAATGAATAATGAAAAAGCTAAGATATAAAAAATAAGCCAATAACTACTGTTTTCCTTAATTATTCATTATTAATTATGCACGCTCCTTCAAACACAGCGATCAGCTTCGTCATCAAACCACTGGTATTTCTCGTATGCCTGCTTCCATTTACCACGCTGGCATACGGTGCGGTGATGGGTTCTCTGGGTGTTGATCCGGTGGCCACGCTAACACATGCGACCGGCCTCTGGACTTTGAGATTCCTGTTGGTCACGCTCACCGTTACCCCATTACGAAAAATTACGGGCCAAAGCTGGTTGATAAAACTGCGACGTATGTTTGGTTTGTTTGCCTTTTTTTATGCGTTGCTGCATTTCACAACCTATATCTGGTTCGATCAGTATTTTGACTGGGCGGCGATTTTAAAGGATATTCCCAAACGTCCGTTTATCACCGTGGGTTTCAGTGCCTTTGTGTTATTGATTCCACTGGCGTTTACTTCTACTAATAAAATGATGAAACGATTAAAACGTAACTGGACAAAACTACATAAGTTGATTTATGTGATTGCAGTGTTAGGTGTGTTGCATTTTTTATGGCTGGTCAAAGCGGACACAAGAGAGCCATTGATCTACGCGTGTATATTGCTGGTATTGCTATTATATCGTGTGTACCAGCAGCGCTTTGTTAAAAGCTGATAGCTATTCAGTGGCAGCTGGTTGTCCACTATAAAGAAAAAAGGCCGCAAAGAAGAGCTCTCTCTTTGCGGCCTTTTTTTGTGATGAAAAGAAATCTCTAGATCAGTTTGCCTTTGTAATCAGCAACGCCAGGGTCATTTTTGGCGCCGATAATCGTAGGACGGTTGATCTTGGGCAGACGCAAGACATTATCAGAGCCCTTGTTCTTGACAATGTAGTCACGAACGATCTCCCATAGCATACGGCCTTCAGGTACACGTGTGACCATCAGCCAGCCGCATACTTTATATGTTTTGTCTCGTTCGACCAGCGTTCCATCATCAAGACGTACGTCGCTAATACGCTGGAAGAGCTTTCGTGAGGGGTCAATGGTATAGTCCAGTCCGCCGAGACGCACCATGTCGCCACCAGACTGCAGGTATGGGTCTTTGGCAAACAGGTTATCAGCAACCTGTTCCATTATGCGTACCACTTCGTGGCCAGTCATTTCCGTCGTGTAGCTTTCGCTGTAGGTGGTGGAGCATTGTGTCATCACATCTTCCATCGTGATCCAGTCACCCTTGAGTGTGGTTGTGCCCCAGCGCACACCGGCAGACATGGAAATATCTGCTTTGTACTCTTCACGTAACGCATTACACAGAACCTGATCCCAGGTACCAGTGAAGTTCCCGCGTCGATACAGCGTGCGATCTGCAATCGCAAGTTTTTCGCCGAGAATACTCCCGTAGGTTTTACCAACCCATGCTTTATTGTAAAAGCGGTCAGGCGCACGGCTTTCGATGATTTTATCGTCGTATTTTCTGCTGTGCAGTTTTGTGATGTATGCCTCCATGCTCTTGTCGGCAGGAAGCGCATTACTGAATACTGGCAACATCTGGAAATGCATGTTTTCAAGCTTATTGCCCTTGATGTCAAAATCCATGACGCTGATAAATTTACCGTTGGAACCAGCATTGGTAACCCAGCAGTCGTGACCAGAAGTGTTTTTAACCTTGATCGGTTCGGGAATGCCATCATGTGTATGACCGCCGAATATGACGTTGAGTCCTGGTGCGCGCGAAGCCATCTTGAGGTCGACATCCATGCCGTTGTGTGAAAGCAGAACGGTGGCATCGGGTTTTTCTTCTTCATTGATCTTTTTGATCAGCGCGATCAGGTCATCTTCACGCATACCAAATGACCAGTCAGGGAAAAAGTCTTTTGGGTTAGCATTGGCTGTGCGCGGGAAAGCCTGACCGATGACGGCAATGCGAGAACCACCGACGTTTTTCATCACATAGGGTTCGAATGCCTGGGCATTATCCGCATCAAACATGCCTCGTTTGCCGGTACTGTCGTATTTGTCGACCAGGTCCGGATAAGTATCGCCAAACAGTGCATCTTCCTTGATTCGAATGTTCTGCCCAATGAAGTCGCCTTTGAAGTGAGCGATATTTTTTAATACTTCTTCTTCTTCATAGGTAAATTCCCAGTGGGCGGTCATGATGTCGACGCCGAGAAGGTTCGAAGCTTCCACCATGTCCATGGCGCGGGTCCAGAGCGAAGTGGCTGAGCCCTGCCAGAGATCACCTCCGTCCAGTGTCAGTGTATTTTCTGCCCCACCAGCTTCTTTGCGCAGCATATCAAGCAGTGTCTTGATGTGCGCGTAACCGCCCATCCGGCCGTACTTTTTCGCATTTTTATCGAAATTTAGATACGTATAAGCATATGACTGCGGTGAGTCATCGTGCATACCCACTGCCGAGAGAAAATTCCTGCCAACCATATGCGGCAGGTGGCCATGTGCTTCGCCGACACCGATATTGACGTTGGGCTCACGAAAATAGACGGGGTTGAGCTGGGCGTGTACGTCGGTCATATGCAGGATGCGGGCATTACCCATCATCGGTACTTTATAGAAATCTTTTGAGATTCCGGGTAAGGCAGAATGGCTGCAGCCGGTCAGCCAGGGAGTCGCGCTGGCGGCTGCGGCGCTGGCAGCCAGTAGCTTCATAAAAGTTCGGCGATCAATTTTCGACATGTTGTTCCTCGCAACTTGCTGATTTTATTTGACTTTCATCCGTGAGCTATTATCTAAAGGTTAGAAGGTTAGCACTGTTAGACGGGTACCGCCGTGATTTATTCAAATGTATTTAACAGTTGGAAATCGTGCTTACTTCACTGGAAGCGGCGACCCAACCTTATATTATGCCCGTCCGATGCGACGATTTATACTGCTATGCTTCCTTTTGTCAGTGCCTGGCTACTTTTTGGCCAATGTGGTTAAGTCGAATGCTGAACCAGCTGGAATTGTTTCAATAACTTCAAACAAAAGCGTTCTTTGCCCGCGATTCGCTAACTAACGGGCAGGTGGCCCACCTTCACATAAATCAGGGTTTCTTCTTCCACTCTGGGGAAATGCCGGCTCATATGCGGGCTACGAATCCAGCTACCGGCAGGATAGTCTCCATGCTCGTCAATAAATCGGCCACTAATAACAACAATCTCTTCACCACCAAAATGAGTGTGCGGTTGAAAAACTTCATCAGCAGGCCAGAACACCAGTGCAGTGCTTACTGTGTGATGCGCATGTAGTGGTAATACTTTTAAATTACCAATACCCGGCTGCCAGCGATGCTGTTCTGGTGTTAAAACAACAGGCGTTAAATCATCTTTTTGAAACTGCTCCAGTTTGACAAACAGAGTGCAACCCTCTCTGGTAAAAGGTTTATGTGAAGAGCCCGGTGGATTGCGAATATAAGTGCCAGCCGGGTAATCACCATTTTCATCAGAGAACACGCCGTCAAGCACATAAATTTCTTCACCTTGCGGGTGTGTATGCGATGGAAAATAAGAGCCGGGTGCAAATTTTACAAAACTGGTGGTGTGACCGCTTTCTTCGGCTTCGCGTTCGAGGTGTACGCGTGAAACGCCATCTGCGGGACTTGTTACCCAGCGTTGTTTATCAGGCCTCACACAGACAGGTGCTGTGAAATCCATGTTTAATAAAAAGGCATTATTCATAAGCCTGCACCGATTAGCTCTCGTGTTGATTGTCGATATCTTTTAGTTCATTCCGCAAGGCGGTCAACCGTTTCATATAATTCTCAGCATCACCATAGTCAGCGAAATTTTTATAGCGCTCATGTCTACCGAGAACGCGTTGTGCATGTTTAATTGGGCACCAGTATTGCTCGGTTCGGGCTATTATTTCCTGGGCATAAGCCACGAGTCCGTTTCCGTAACCACAATACATACAATTGAATTTTTCTATGATATTAAGATAGCTCAGCTGATGACGGTCAATA
>CAYRNH010000073.1:0-10254 GCA_964425515.1 uncultured Thiotrichaceae bacterium
CGCTTGTGCTTGTGTCTGTGCTCGTATTCTTCTTTGAACAAGCTGCGGACGTACTCAATATCAATACAGCACCCATGAAAATTAAAAGTTTTTTCATTTCTTTCTCCATTTTAGCACTTGTTAATATAACAGGAGCTAGACTGCGCGCAGGGATATCAGATATACAGAAGTGGTGCCTCAATTGACTGAGGCATATTTTTGATTCCTTTATGAAAACGTCACCCATCAGCCTGCTCCTGATCCGTGGAAGACGGAATTCCGTCTTTCATTTGACGATGTGAAGCCTGCAATATAATACCAATTGCGTCCTGCTGCAATTTACGATGAAACAGGGGCCTGTGGACTGATTCTTCTTTTCCCGGCTGGTCTGCCCGGTATTACGCCCCGGCTTATTTATGTTATCTTGAACCAGACACTTAGCCACATCCGGAGCCGGCATGGATGACTTCTCGGGTTTCCCGAAAGAACTGTTCACCTTTCTCGATCAGCTTGCCGCTAACAATAATCGCGAATGGTTCAAGGACAACAAGGAGCGCTACTACGACGTTGTAGTCGATCCGGTGTGTGATTTCATCGAGGCGATGGAGCCGCGACTGCATGTTATATCCAGGCACTTTGTCGCCGACTCGCGGCCGCATGGTGGTTCGATGTTTCGCATTTACCGCGATACGCGCTTTTCAAAAGACAAGCGCCCGTACAAGGAAAATGTCGGTTGCCAGTTTCGCCACGAAGCTGGCAAGGATGCGCACGCGCCGGGGTTTTATGTGCATCTCGGTCGCGATGAAATCTTTTACGGCGGCGGGCTGTGGTTGCCTTCGAACCCGGTGCTGTCACTGGTTCGCGATGCGATTGTCGAGCACCCCAAGGAATGGTTCACGATAACAAACAGCCTGACTTTCATAAATCATTTTGGCGGCATCGACGGCGATAGCCTGAAACGAGCACCGCGTGGTTACGACCCCGAACACCCGCTTATCGAAGATTTAAAACGCAAATCACTGTTCGCGATGCGCACTGCAAGCAAGGAACAGGCGATGTCACCACAATTCATGGACGATATTGAGGGCACCTTTTTTGCGCTATCACCGTTGATGGAGTTTCTGACCCGGGCGGTCAAACTGCCCTATTGATCACAGCCACCGCAAGTTCACGTAGGTTGGGATGAAGCATGAACCCCAACGGGGTTTATTTTATGCGGCATTTTGTCGGGGTTCATGCTTCACCCCAACCTACCTGGCTGGAACCTGACAACAGCTCCTGGCTTGCTGCTGAATGGATGGACACGGCACGGTTCCATAGGAACAGAATACACAGCAATCACCGGGTTTGGGTTTGAGCACTGTCCCGCACTGCTTGCACTCATAAAACCACTGGCAGGCATCGGTTGGCATGGTTTCGGTTTCTTCGTGACCGCACTCCGGACATGTGAGCGTGGACGTCAATATAATATCTGTGCTCATAATTTTCTGTGTAATCAATTAGCCATCCGGCGGATTACGCTACGCTAATCCGCCCTACGATTTAATTTGCGTTGTTCGCGGTCACACAAACACGCCTGCTTTTATTTGTAACTTAAATAAAGCCTTTCTCTGCGTTCTCTGCGTTTATTCCGGGCGTCCTGCCCTCCACCCTACGGGCCGCGTAAAATCACACGTTCAAATTCGATCCAGTCGAATTTGTCTGCGGTTTCGCTTCTATTTTTACGCTTCTGATTTTTTCAAAAGCATGCGCTCATACACCAGATACACCAGCGGAATAACAAACAGGGTCAACACGGTGGAAGCAAAAGTACCAAAGATCAACGACACTGCGAGGCCGCCGAACACCGGATCGAATACGATCACAAAGGTGCCGAGCATGATCGCAAGCGCGGTCAGTAAAATCGGTCGCAGGCGCGTCATCCCCGCCGCCAGCACTGCAGCATCCACCGACTGTCCCGCGCGTCGGTTTTCCAGAATAAAATCGATCAGCAGCAATGAATTACGCACCACGATACCGGCAAGCGCGATCACACCGATCATCGAAGTCGCGGTGAAATACTGATGCGTGATCGCGTGTCCCGGCAGCACACCGATAATGGTCAACGGAATCGCGCCCATCACGATCAGCGGTATCATGAATGAACGGTAATACCCCACCAGCACAAGATAGATCATCACGATGGCGACAGCAAACGCTGAACCCAGGTCGCGGAACACGTCCAGCGTGAGGCGCATTTCACCGTCCCAGCGCACCGCATAATTCGAGCCTGATGGCGTCGACATGAAATACTGTTTCAGTTTCACCCCGTCAGACAGTTTGTGATGGTTCAGATAATCCCACATGCGGTACACCGCGTACACCTGACTGGTTTTGCCGAGCTCACCGCTAACGTACACCACCGGGTGCTGATCCTTGTGCAGAATCGGCTTCGAGGTTTCCCTTTTTACGATGTGCGCGATATCGGACAGCGCAACCTGTCTACCCTGCGGTGTTCTGAAGAACACGTGTGACAGGTCTTCCGGCCCGGTGCGATTGGCAACCGGGATGCGAAAACGTATCGGCACCGGTTCTTTTTCCTGGGCGAAATGCACCGTACCGACATCGACCCCGGCCACGTAGGCACGAATCGTTTCCGCAATATCCGCCGGTGGAATTCCGGTGAGCGCCGCTTTTTTACGATCGACCACGATATCGTATTGAGGATAACTGTGGGTCACCGAATCGTCGATGTCGACCACATCATCGGTGGTCTCGAACACTTCCTTGCGTAAATCTTTAGCAATCTCGCGCAGCTTGTTGTAATCCGGCCCGTACAATTCGGCCAGAATGGTGGCGCGCACCGGAGGTCCCGGCGGGTCCTCAACCAGTTTGATATTGGCGCCGGTTTTTTTCGCCAGCGCTTCAAGTTTCGGGCGCATGTTGTAGACAATGTTGATGGACGACTCATCACGCTTGCGCTTGTCGATCAGATTGACGCGTACTTCCGCAATATTGGAGCCGTGTTTTAAACCGGAGCCGCGCAACAGGCCGTTAAAATCAATCACAGCCGACTGGCCGACACTGGTTTCCCAGGTTTTCACCGCCGGATTTTTTCCAACGATGTCGCCGACACGTCGCGCCACGTAGTCGGTGGTTTCCAGCGTGGTGCCTTCCGGCATATCCACCGTGACCAGGAAGGTGTTGGTGTTGTTTTTCGGCAGCATCTTGAACTGCACCCATTGATACACCGGCATGATCATTACCAGCAATAGCATGAGCATCACCACCGCAAAAAACAGATTCCGCGAAAGCCGACTTTTGATCAGTTTTTGCATCAGACGTCCGTAGCCACGTTCCATGATTCCATTGTGTCCTTCGTGCGCCACACCTTCGTGTTCATGGCCCTGCACTTTCAGAAAACGGTACGCCAGCCAGGGCGCCACAGTGTAGGCAATCAACAAAGAAGTGATCATTGCCACCGGCACATTGAACGGAATCGGCGCCATGTACGGCCCCATCATTCCGGTCACCCAGAACATGGGAAGAAACGCCAGGATCACTGCAAAGGTGGCGAGGTTGGTTGGCCTGCCAATCTCGTTCACTGCGTTAATTGTCGCGCGCATGCGACTGACGCCTTTTTTTGAATAATGTCGAAAAATATTTTCGATCACCACAATGGAGTCATCGACCAGCAAACCCAGTGACAGAATCAGTGCGAACAAAGTAATCCGGTTGATGCTTTGCCCGGCGGCGTACCCCACTGCCAGGGTGATAAACAGAATCAGCGGGATCGTGACAGTGACCACGGAAGCCGCACGCCAGCCGAGAAAAACGACCAGCAGTATCACCACCGTAACAACCGCAATCACCATGTGCTCTATCAGAATATTAACCGCGTCATCCGCCTTGATACCATCATCGCGTGTGATATGCACACCAACACCATCAGGTATCACACTGGCTTTTATGCGGCCCATTTCATCGACCACATTTTTTGCAACCGTAACTGCATTACTTCCCGCGCGTTTCGCGATGGCAATACTCACCGAAGGCACTTCGTAGTCAGCAGGTTTTTTACCCTGATACGCTGGACCAAAGCCCATATGCGTGACCTGGCTGATTTCTTCGGGACCATCGATAATATCGGCGACCTGCCTGAGATACACTGGTTTGTGCTGCCACAAACTCACCACCAGGTTACCAACATCGGTAGCCGACTTCAGCATGCCACTGGTCTGCACCGAAGCAAGATGATTGTTGCCGACAAAAGTACCCGAAGGAATATCCAGGTTGGTCGCTTCGACCACGTTACGTATATCGGCCAGCGTCACATTATATTTATGCATACGCGCGAGATCGAGACTAACCCGTATCGTGCGTTTGCGTCCGCCGTGCACATACGAAACCGAAGTGCCTTTAACTCGACGCAGTTTCTCCAGCACATTATCCGCAACATGCCTGAGCCGACACGTATTGTCGGTATTACAGGACAGGGTCACTACCACTATCGGCACATCATCGATATCGGCCGGTTTGATCAAAGGCCGTAAAGTCCCCGGCGGCATGTGATCAAGATTGCTCATGATACGGTCGTATAACCTGACCAGGGATGCTTCCTTGTTTTCGCCCACCTTGAACTGCACGCTGACCACACCCATGGAGTTCATCGCCATGCCATAGGTATGGTCCATACCTTTCAGGCCCTGCAGTATCGATTCCAGCGGCTTGATAATAAGCTGCTGCACTTCTTCTGCAGATGCGCCCGGTTTCTGGATGATGACGTTCGCAGCGGGCACTACAATTTTTGGATTCTCCTCGCGTGGCGTCATCATGAACGCAAATACGCCCACAATAAATGCGAACAGAATAATAAGCAGGGTCAGCTTGCTATCAATAAAATAAGCCGCGATCTTCCCGGTGATATTGAGATCATTGCTGCCGTTTTTTTCAGATGTATTTTGCTCATTCATAATGATTACTACCTGATAATTTTGACAGGACTGCCGTCGTGCATGGAACCAAGCTTGTCGCTCAATATTTTTTCATTACCGAAGAGTCCACTGAGAATTTCAACTTTTTTGCCGACGTGCTTTCCGGGTAACACCATGCGAAAACGCGCCTGATTATTTTCCAGCACATACACACCCGGCACCCAGTCGCGACTGACCAGCAGTGTTTGCGGTATCCATATCGGCTTACTGTTATCCGGTTTCACATCCAGCGTGACAACATGGCTTTCGATCATCGGCAGGTCATGATCATTGCCAGCGTCGGCGGCGTACAGGTTACTGCCCGCGGCGAGCAAAACCGCAAACACAAATCCCGATATTAATTGTCTATTCATTTTGCGCCCTCGATTGGCAGGGTCGAAGTGCCTGCCGCTAGCGGTAAAGCCACCTCTGCCAGTTGAAGATTCATCTCAGCGGTTAACTGTTCGATACGCGCGTCGGTATACAGTTTTTCCGACTGTAGCAGATCCAGCAAAATGGTACGTCCTTCGCCATAACGCTGGTTCACCAGTTTCACTGCACGCTTCGCAACCGCGACATTGTTTTCTGCAATCGCCAGACGTGCTTTTGATTCGAGCAAACCATTGTAGGCATGGCGAACCTGTTTTTGCACCGTCTGTTCAAGCGACTGATAGCGCCACTGGGTTTCACGCTGCTGTGCCATCGCCGCATCAATCTTGCCATCACGTTGACCATTGTAAAGATCAAAACTGAGCACACCCATGATGCTGGAAGAGTTATTGGCCAGACCCAGTTTGTCATCGTACCAGTTAGTACTGGCGACAATATTAATACTGGGTTTGCGCGCCGAGCGCGCAGCTGCAACACGTGACTGTGCCGCCTGGATTTCTGCACGTATCGCTGCCAGGTCTTTACGCTTGTCCAGAGACTGTTTTACATATTCAGAAACATCAGTGCCGGTTTCCAGCGGTTTGATTGTTGCTGGTATCAGATCGACTTTAGTGTCGAGCCCCAGACCAATGGTCTGCTTGAATCCATCGAGTGCATTTTTGTAATGCGTTAATGCCTGTTCACGAGCAGATCGCACAGCAGCAAGATTCACTTCGGCAGCCAGTTTATCCGACTCTACAATACGCCCCTGACTGGCAAGTCGTTTTGTTGTGTTCGCATGTTGCTGTGCGGCATTGACTGCATCCTGCGCAATATCCAGCGCTTTTTTTGCAGTCAGCACGGAAAGATAGGCACGTGTAGTTGCAAATGCAGTGTACTCCCGGTCTCGCTGGTACTGTAAACGACGATTCAGTTCGGTCGCTTGCGCCGCATCCACCAACGCCGAAACACGACCACCGGTATACACTGGCCAGCGTAGCGCCAACCGGGTGAAATACAAATCGGAAGCACCGGGATTGTTCAGCGTTGCCGGATCAAACGCCTGCGTTGTCACCTGTCGCGTATTCATTTTGTCGGCGAATGCATCCAGCGGATTATCGCTGACCCGCGCGCTGGTCGATATTGTCACACTGGGCATATAACCCGCGCGACTGGAGCGTAACTGCGCGCTCGAAGCATCGAGTTGTTGCTGCGCCGCGTTCAGATCAGGATTGTGTTTCAGGGCATACGCAATCGCGGTATCTAGATCGAAATCCTGCGCCTGCGCCCAGGCAGGCGCCAGCATCAGGGCTGACAACACTATCAATGCAATTAATTTTGAATACATGGCTCTGGACTCATCGCTCGGTTGTTCTGGCAAAAATTCAATGGATATGGTTTTCACTGTTCTCTCCTGTTAAACACGCAACTGAACGCGTCTGGACTGGAAAGCGGTTTTACCTAGCCGCGCCACAAAAAACAGACAGGCCGCCGACACCACCATGGATGGCCCGGTAGGCGAATCCCAGCGCAGGGAAGATTCCATGCCGGCAAACACCGCAAACAATGCAAACCCTGTCGCTAACATGACCATTTGCGCCGGCGTGCGCGAGAACATACGCGCACTGGCCGCCGGAATAATCAATAAAGCCGTAATCAACAATATACCGACAACATTGATGGTCACTGCAATCATCAGCGCCAGCATCAGCATAAACACAAATCGCAACAGTACTACTGGCACACCGTCGGTACGTGCCAGGTCTTCATGCACAGACATGGATAATAACCCCGGCCATAATCGCCACATCGCAAGACCAATGACAACCACACCAGTATACATCCAGTACAGATCGGTGCGACTGATTGCCAGTATGTCGCCGAACAAATAGGACATCATGTCGAGACTGGGTGTGTGGCGTTGTACGATGGACATTACGATCAACCCTGCCGCCAACGCGGTGTGCGACAAAATCCCCAGCAGCGTGTCGGTCGACAGCTCGTTGTGCTTTTCCAGCCAGAACAAAAGCACCGCCAGCACGATACCGACAAATACTACTCCGGCCATCGGCATCACCTGCACCGATACCGCCAGCGCCACACCGAGCAAAGCAGCATGTGCCAGGGTGTCACCAAAATAGGCCATGCGTCTCCAGACCACGACACAACCCAGTGGCGCGGCCACCAGCGCAAGTGCAACACCGGCAAACAGACCATTGATAATAAATGTTTCCATTAATGATGATGCTCCTGTGCATGATCGTGCTGGCAAACGGGCTCGGCCCCTTCTTCTACCACATTGCCGTGAATATCATGCGCATGATCGTGGTGGTGTGAATATACCGCCAGACCTTCCAGGGTGCCGCCAAAAATTTTTAGATACTCCGGGTGGCCACTGACATCTTCGGGATGGCCGGTGCAACATACATGCTGATTCAGACATATCACGGTATCGGTGGACGCCATCACCAGATGCAAATCATGCGACACCATCAGCACAGAACAGTGATGCTTTTCGCGAATCGAACTGATCAGGTTATACAGCGCCTGTTGTCCAACCACATCGACACCCTGCGCAGGTTCATCGAGCACCAGCAGTTCGGGTTTTTTCAGTAGTGCGCGCGCAAGTAATACACGCTGCATTTCACCGCCCGAAATTTTTTGTATCGGGCTTTCGAATACCGACACCGCTTCGACTTCGCCCAGGGTCTGTTGCATGGCTGCAGCAGAATACTTCCCACCCAGTCTTAAAAAATCACGCACTCTTAAAGGCATGGTGTCTTCGATAATGACACGTTGCGGCACATAGCCTATACGCAAACCGGGCTTGCGCCTGATCTCGCCCGACTGCAGGGCCGAGAGTCCGAGCAATAATCGAATCAGCGTGGTTTTGCCTGCGCCGTTAGGGCCGATCAGGGTCAGAATTTTATCGGGCAGCACATCGAGGTCGATATTGCTCAGAATCTGCCGCCCGGCCAGGTTAAGATTGAGCCCTCTGGCGCTGAGCAGACTGCCACGGCGCATCGCTTCGTTCATGCTTTGGCTCCGCAACGCAGACACAGACCGGTGATTTCGACCGCCGCGTGTTGCACCTGAAAATTAAATTCACCCGCATTGCTCTGCAACATTTCGATAATGGCCTGGCTGTGAATTTCCTGAGTGCAGCCGCAACTATTACAGACCAGAAACACACCCTCATGACTTCTGTCCGGATGCGCGCAGGCGATATAGGTATTGTTGGTCGCGAGCCGATGTACCAGGCCCTGTTGCTGTAAAAAATCCAGCGCGCGATACACGGTCGGCGGTGCGGCGGAACGGCCTTCTTCGCGCAAATCGTCGAGCAGGGCATAAGCGCCCACCGGTCTTTTATAGCCGCACACCAGCTCCAGCACGCGACGACGTATTTCGGTCAGGCGTTGTTTGCGCTCTGCACACAGGCGCTCGGCCTGACGCAGCAGGTCGCGTACCTGTTCTGAGGTAGGCCGGGTGCAACTGACCTCGCCCTGATGCGTGCATTGATTCACTTTGAAATACCTGGGTAGCGTAGCTATAATGTGTTACATTATAACATAACATTTTCGGGTACTGACATTGATATCAATCAAGCAACTGTTGCGCTTTGGCCTTCTATTGTGTGCACTGGGCATCGGCACTGCGCAGGCCGAGGTAACACCCAATGTGGTGGTGAGCATCAGCCCACTGCAGGCTCTGGTCTCGGGGGTGATGCAGGGTGTGGCGCAACCCACGCTGCTGCTGTACAGCTCACAGTCACCGCACCATGCGAGCCTGCGGCCGTCTCAACTACGCGCACTGAACCGGGCCAGGCTGGTGTTCTGGATCGGCCCACAGATGGAGACTTTTCTGCCGAGCGTGCTAAGCAATCTTGGGCCACACACTAAAACCGTGGCGCTGATGGCTAACCCGAAACTGCACACCCTGCCACTGCGCAACACAGAAAACGCGACCGGGCATGACGGTCATCCAGCGCTGGATCCTCACATCTGGCTCAGCAGTTATAACGCTAAAATCATGATCAACGAAATCGCGGCACAGCTGAGCGAGCTGGATCCAAAGCATCTTGCTATCTATATGGACAACGCGCACCGCATGCAGCTGAAAATTAAGGCACTGCACAAACAGCTGGCAGACAAGCTCGTACCTGGAGGCCGTTATATAAGTTATCACGATGCCTATCAGTATTTTGAAAAAGAATTCGGCCTGCACCATGCAGGCAGCGTCAGCCAGAACGAAGAATTGCAACCCAGTGCAAAGCATGTACGCGAACTGCGCCAGCTCATACAGCAGCGGTCTATCCACTGTATTGTTTATGATGCTCCGATTCGCCCGCCGCTGATCGACACTTTATTAAAGGACAGTAATGCTCAGGCCGTAGAACTCGATGCGCTTGGCCTGCTCCAGCCCAATGACCAGCGCAGCTGGTTTGTGCTGATGCAAAACCTGGCGGACAATTTTAGTCAGTGTCTGAGGCCGCAAACAGCCAAAAAATAAACTAGACTCTCGGTTGCCTCGACACATCACCGAGACCCAAAATGGTATTTCAAACACAACTACGATTTTCTACCACTGGCCGCGGTACTTACAATATTAGCCAGCAGATTGCCGAAGCCATTACTCAATCGGGCATCAAGACCGGCATCGCACATATTTTTTTACAGCACACCAGCGCCTCCCTGGTGCTGTGCGAAAACGCAGACCCAACCGTGCGCAGCGATCTTGAAGCTTTCATGGCGCGGCTGGTGCCCGACGGCGACCCCATATTCAAACATCAGGATGAAGGCCCGGACGACATGCCGGCGCACATCCGCACCATACTCAGCGGCGATTCGCTTTCCATCCCGGTACGCAAGGGCAAAAGTGACCTGGGTCTCTGGCAGGGAATTTTTTTGTGGGAACACCGCGTGCATCCGTATAAACGCACGGTCAGCCTCACCAT
>CAYRNH010000074.1:0-10138 GCA_964425515.1 uncultured Thiotrichaceae bacterium
AAATGGACGAAGTGATTTACGAAGAATTCAAGGGCACGGGTAATATGGAAATCCATCTCGATCGCCGTATCACCGAAAAACGTATTTTCCCTGCTATCAACATCAACCGCTCCGGCACCCGTCGCGAAGAGCTGCTCACCAAACCGGATGAGCTGCAGAAGATGTGGATCCTGCGCAGATTATTGCAGCCGATGGATGAGATTGGTGCGATTGAATTCCTGATGGGCAAGCTGCAAAACACCAAGACCAATAATGATTTCTTTGATTCAATGAAAGGCTGAGTTGAAGCAATGAATAATGAATAGTTAATAATGAATAATGGATGCTAAAAAGGCGTCGAAGCTAAAGCTTCGACGCCTTTTTTATTTGTGATGTGATTTATGAATTTATGGATCAGTGATCTGGGTTTTTTTATACCCGGCGGAAGCATTCAGGCAATCGCAGACAAGCTGGCAAGTACCAGCCGATAAAACGGTTTTAACTTGGCAGAGAGCCTGGAATACATATAATGAGAAGGATCATGTCAAATAAATCTATTTTGCGTATCACTGGTTTTCTATTTTTAATGTTGGGCAGTTTAACGACGAGCGCAAATACTTTAAAAATCGCAGTGGCCAGTAATTTTGCAGGAACCTTGCACCAGCTAGCCAAGCGTTTTGAGGTAAAAACTGGCGATATCGTGCTCATCAGCAGCGGCTCTACGGGTAAGCTTTATACACAGATCGAAAATGGTGCACCATTCGATATCTTCATGGCAGCAGATGAAAGGCGTCCGGATCTGCTGGTAAAAAATGGTAAGGCCGATGCCAGTCATGACAGCATATATGCACAGGGCAAGCTGGTATTTGTTTCTAATATTCCGACCACGGGCGAGTGCCTGAAAGTGTTATCCGATACCAGGCTCAAACATCTTGCTATCGCCAATCCCAAAACGGCACCCTATGGTGCTGCAGCGCAGCAGGTGCTGCAGCATCTTGGTGACTGGAACAAAGTGCAGGCCAGGCTGGTGATGGGCGAAAACATTGCTCAAACCCTGCAGTTTGTTGCCAGCACCAGCGCCAATGCCGGTTTTGTTGCCAAATCCATGTTGCTGGCTGACAGCACAATGAAGACTGCCTGCCAGTGGGAAATTCCGAACGATCTGTATGATCCGATCAATCAGAAAATGGTGGTGCTAAACCAGGCCAAAGGCAAGCCGGCCGTGATCGCATTCTGGAAATTCATGAAGAGTCCGGAAGCGGCAGTCATTATCCGAGATAATGGCTATGATCTACCCTGATAGCGCGTAACACGTACCTTCATGATGGAAAACTTTCCAGGCCTGGTGTCTTTAATTCTCACTGTCAAGCTGGCAGCGCTGACCACGGTTATGCTGTTGTTGATCGGTACCCCGATTGCGTGGTGGCTGGCCAATACTCGAGTTCGATTCAAACCCCTGATCGAAACTATCGTGACCCTGCCATTGGTTCTGCCGCCGACCGTGATGGGGTTTTATTTGTTGATCCTGCTTGGGCCGAAGGGCTGGATCGGTCATGTCTGGATGGAACTCACCGGTTCGGCACTGACTTTTAGTTTCACAGGTCTGGTCATCGCCTCGGTGATTTACAGTTTTCCATTCGTGGTGCAACCGCTGCAAAGTGCGTTCGAAGGCGTCAGTAAAGATTTTATGGAAGCGGCGCGCACTCTGGGCGCGAGTCGGGTCGATGCTTTTTTCAGTGTCGCAGTGCCTCTGGCGAGGCGTGGTTATTTTACAGCGATCGTGCTTGGTTTTGCCCACACCCTGGGTGAATTTGGTGTTGTGCTGATGGTGGGCGGTAATATCCCGGGCGAGACACGGGTAATTTCGATTGCAATTTACGATCATGTCGAAACGCTGGAGTACGGTAAGGCGCACACACTGGCTGCAATCTTGCTCGGCTTTGCATTCATCACTGTGTTGCTGATGTACATTGTTAATCATCGTGAACGGGTGCGCGCGTGAGTGCGGGTCATTGCAACATTAGTCTCAGGCGCAAAGACTTTTCGCTGCATGCAGAGTTTGAAATTCCTGCGCGCGGTGTTCTCGGTATAGTGGGCCACTCGGGTTCGGGAAAAACGACTTTGCTGCGTTGTATTGCCGGACTGGAAAACGACGCCTGCGGTCAGATCATGCTCAATGGTCAATATTGGCTGAACGCGGAACATAACCGGCCCACGCACCAGCGAAATCTGGGTTATGTGTTTCAGGATAGCCGCTTGTTCCCGCACAAAACCGTAGAAAAAAATCTCGATTACGGTGTGCGCCGCAGCCGGGTCAGTGTAATCAACAATGCGGTCAATCACGAACATTTGCTGGAGCTCCTGGCGATCCGTCATTTGCTGCAACGCAAACCGGACGAGCTTTCGGGCGGTGAAAAACAACGCGTCGCGATTGCGCGTGCCTTGTTAAGAAGCCCTGATATATTACTGATGGATGAACCGCTGGCGTCGCTGGATGATTTCCGTAAACAGGAAATTCTGCCCTATCTGGAAAAGCTGCACGACGAACTTAGTATTCCGATGATCTATGTTAGTCATAGCCTGGAGGAAGTCTCACACCTGTGTGACTATATATTGGTGATGGAGCAGGGACGCATCGCATTCGCTGGAGATATAAACACTGCTCTTGTTGATGCTTCGTCACCATTATCGCGTGCAAGCAATGCTGCCGCTATGCTTGAATGTGTTGTCATTAAACAGGATAACGAATACAGGACGTCGACTGTGCAAACCTCATCGGGTAACCAGTTCATTGTGCAGGGTGCTATGGTGACGGGGCGCAAGGTGCGAATGTTGATCAGAGCAAGTGATGTCAGTTTATGTCTGAATAAACCAGAAGACACCAGTATCCTGAATGTAATCGCGGGTAGTGTTAAGGATATCGATGTTGACAAGGACCTGAGAGCCACGCTTCGTGTTGACTGCGGAGGTGATCAGCTATTAGCCCGGATTACCAGTCTCTCACTCAGCAAGCTTAAGCTGAGTGTTGGCACAAAGGTGTACGCTCAGATCAAAGCAATATCGATTGAAGATAGAAATACCAGCGAAAAAATTTAAGGCTCATTGTGATTCTCTCGCGATTGCGCGGTAGCCGATGTCGGTGCGGTAATACATGTTGTTCCAGTGAATTTTTTCCACGGCTTGATAAGCGCGCGTCTGGGCTTCGGTGACATTGTCGCCTAACGCCACCACGCAGAGCACGCGTCCACCGTTGGTGACCACCTGACCGTCTTTTTCTGTGGTGCCTGCGTGAAAGACTTTGCTGGTTTCGTTGTCGGCGCTGTCCAGTCCGTCGATCAAATCGCCCTTATCATATGAATCCGGATAACCACCTGCTGCGAGCACCACGCCGAGTGAAACACGCGGGTCCCATTCGGTGATGGTCTGGTCGAGTGTGCCGTCGAGGGCATCGAGACAGTGCTGCACCAGATCGGATTTCATGCGGAACATGATGGGCTGGGTTTCGGGGTCGCCGAAGCGGACATTGTATTCCAGCACTTTGGGTACGCCGTTACCGTCGATCATTACTCCGGCATAAAGAAAACCGGTGAATGGATTGCCTTCATCCGCCATGCCCTGAACCGTGGGTTCAATCACTTGCAGGATAATGCGCGCGTGTATTTCGGGGGTGACCACTGGCGCCGGTGAGTAGGCGCCCATGCCGCCGGTATTTGGTCCCTGATCGCCATCATCGCGCGCCTTGTGGTCCTGCGAGCTGGCCATGGGCAAAATATTTTTGCCGTCGACCATGCAGATAAAACTGGCTTCTTCGCCCTGCAGAAATTCTTCGACCACCACACGGGCCCCCGCATCACCGAATTTATTGCCCGAGAGCATGTCCTTGATTGCAGCGATGGCCTCGGCCTCGGTCTGCGCCAGAATCACGCCCTTGCCGGCGGCCAGACCGTCAGCCTTGATCACGATGGGTGCGCCCTGTTTTTTAACATACGCGATGGCTTCGGCTTCATCGGTAAAGTTGCCATAGGCCGCAGTGGGAATGTTGTGACGGGCGAGAAAATCCTTGGTGAAGGCTTTCGAGCCTTCGAGCTGGGCGGCACTGCGGCTGGGGCCGAATATCTTCAGCCCGGCAGCTGAAAACTCATCGACGATGCCTGCTACCAATGGAGCTTCGGGGCCGACGATGGTCAGGCCGATGGCGTGGTCCTGAGCAAACTGGAGCAGGGCCGGGATATCGTCGCTAGCGATGCTGATGTTCTCTACACCGGGCTCACGCGCAGTACCGGCGTTGCCCGGGGCGACATAAACTTTGTCCGCCAGTGGCGATTGTGCGACTTTCCAGGCCAGAGCGTGCTCGCGGCCGCCGTTGCCGATGATCAATATATTCATGCTGAAGCTTTGTGCGGATTTCTGAAGTCGGGCATTTTACAGAGATTTTGGCTGTTGTGCCTGTATCGGCGAAGTAAAAGGCGGAACCACAGAGGCACAGAGAACACGGAGAAAAACTTTCTGGTTAAAAGCTTATAACAGTAATTTGTTTTACCTCTGTGTTCTCTGTGGTTACTCCGGGCTTCCTGCCCTCCACCCTTCGGGCCGCGTATAAAGCACGCGTTCAAATTCGATCCTGTCGAATTTGTCTGTGGTTCAGGTTTTGTTGTTTGTGGTTGCTCAGCGGCAATCAGAACAAATAGCAATATTGCCATTCTGTACCGGAAGTCTGCTGCAGCGCATCTAGTAGAGCCTGTTGTGGTATCGCTTCTTTGGGATAGATATCGGTGACTTCGATAAACACGCGCGCGAAGCCAGCGCTTTTGCGCCAGTGGTATTGCCAGGGTGCGGCTGCATGCTGACAGGATGTGCAGATCCACAGGCTGTTTGTGTCGAGCCGGTCGAGTTGTGACGCCGAATAAGCAAAACCTTTTTTGCACTGCGGGCAACCGGGTGTGGCTGCGTGCGCGCCAATCAGGGCAGTGATCGTGTTGTATTGGTGTATGCGAATGTGGGTGTATTTTTCGTTGTCTGCTTCGGGTGCAAAACGTATGGTGGGCGCGCAGCCCATGAAAGCGATGTGATCGAGAAAACGCTCGCCTGCGTAATGCGAGTCTGAATCTATTGCGTCACCCGCCAAACCGAGTGATCGCAACGAACCCATCAAAACGGATTTGTTATCAGACCATTCGGGTGCTTGCGGATATATCAGTAATGATGCAGTAGAAAGATAGGCACTCATTCAGTGTCGTCAGTTTCTTTTTTCGCCGGTGGTTTGTCGTCATCCATCAGAATGCGATGCGCTGGGCCTTCGAGATCATCGAACTGGTCGGATTTAACTGCCCAGAAAAAAAACACAGCCATTACAGCGGCCATTACCAGTACGATGGGTAGAAGCAAATAGATGATATCCATGCGGTTAGTTCTGGGGATGACGGAGTGTATTCATAATAGTACCACTCATAGGATAAAAAACTAACAGCTGAACCACAGAGGCACAGAGAACACGGAGAAAGCCTTTCTGGTTAAAAGCTTATAACAGTAATTTGTTTTACCTCTGTGTTCTCTGTGTCTCTGTGGTTCCGCCTTTAATCGTTTTTAATTACATCTTCTGTCGGTTTGATTCGCGTCAGGCGCAGTGCGTTCAATACTACGATCAGGGAACTGGCCGACATGCCGACCGCTGCCAGCCAGGGCTGGACATAGCCCATGGCTGCAGCGGGGATGGCGATGACATTGTAGCCTACTGCCCAGAGCAGGTTTTGTTTGATAATAGTGAGCGTGCTGCGAGCAATGCGCTGGGCGGTGGCCAGATGCAGAATGTTATTCGATAGCAGAATCATGTCGGCGCTGGCAGCCGCGAGCTGGGTGCCGCTGCCCATGGCGATGGAAACATCGGCCCCGGCGAGTACCGGCGCATCGTTGATGCCATCGCCGATCATGGCGACGATGGCGCCCTGTTGCTGTAACTCGCGCACTGCGGCAAGTTTGTCGGCCGGGGTGAGATTGGCTCGCACGTTTTCGATACCGAGTTCGCTGGCGATGCGTTGTGCCACCTCAGTGTGATCACCGCTGAACAAATACAGGTGCTTACCCGCTGCGCGCAGTTGTTTTACCAGTTCGGTCGCTTCGCTGCGCAGGCTGTCATCGAGTGCAAACACCGCGTGTACTGTATGTTCGCTGGCGAGTGCGACCAGATTGAGTGCCGAAATCTGGTGTTGTGCAAGCAATTCAGGATCGATACTCGCGGTACAAACATCCTCAATATGTTGCAGGCTACCGAGATGCCAGATTACATTGTCGATTTTGCCGCTGACGCCACCGCCGGCGGTATTGGTCAGTTCGCTGGCATGAATGGTTCTTTCGCCCGCGCTTTGGGTCAGACCCCTGGCGATCGGATGTTCGGAACTGGCCTCAAGTGCAGCAGCGATGTGCAGGTAGTCCTGTTCTGGTTTATTTCCAAGCGCGATCGTTTTCACCAGATGCAGTTTGCCCGTGGTGAGCGTGCCGGTTTTGTCGAACACAAAATGCGTGGCTCGCGCCAGGATTTCCAGCGCTTCGCCAGTATTGGTCAATAAACCGATACGCGAAAGGCTGCCGTTGGCTGCGGTGATCGCGGTGGGTGTTGCCAGTGACAAGGCGCAGGGGCAGGTGACGACCAGAGTGGCAATGGTGATTTGTAACCAGTCCGCATTACCAGCCTGCCACCAGTACAGTGCGACCATGGCGGCGATGAATAAAATCACGCTGATAAAGCGCGCGGCAATGCGATCGGTGAGCTGTGCAATTGCCGGTTTGTGAGTTTGCGCCTGTTCCAGCAAACGCTGGATCGAGGCGAGCACGGTATCCTCGCCAATTTTTTCAACACGGATAATCAACGGGCTTTCGGTATTGGTGCTGCCGCCAATGACCTTGTCGCCGACGCTGCGTGGTATTGGCAAACTTTCGCCGGTGAGCAGGGATTCATTCACCCCGGAGCGGCCTTCGATAATGACGCCATCGGTGGCGATGTTTTCACCCGGACGCACCAGAATGCGATCACCCACTACCAGCTCGGCGACCGCGACACTGTGTTGCTGCTCGACGCCATTTTCCATCACCAGCCGGGTCGTGATCGCCGGTTGCAGCTGGAGCAGGGCTTCGCTCGCCTCGGCGGTGCGCTTGCGCGCGCTCATTTCGAAATATCGCGCGCCGAGCAAAAAGAACGTGAACATGGCGACCGAGTCGTAATACACCGCACCCGTACCCTTGATGGTGTGCAGGGTACTGGCGGCAAAGGCAATGCCGATACCCAGCGCCACGGGCACATCCATGCCGACGCGGAAATTCCTGATATCGCGCCAGGCGGATTCAAAAAAGGTGCGCGAGGCGAACAGTAATAAAGGCACGCAAATCAGCAGGCTGCTCCAGCGAAACAGCTGGAGAAAGTTGGCGTCAATGCCCCACCATTCGCCGGTGTACATCGCCACGGCCAGAATCATGATCTGCATGCCGATCAACCCGGCGAGACCGATACGACGCAACTGCTGTTTGCGTTCTTTTTCGATCAACCGCTGCTGATGATCGCGGTCGTAAGGATGGGCGAGATAGCCGATGCGGCTGATGGCTTCCAGAATCTGGCTGAGCTGGATGCGGTTATTGTCCCAGCGCACACGCGCACGGTGCGTGCTGTAATTGATGCTGACCTCAATCACACCGGGCAGGGCGTTGAGCTGGCGCTCGTTGAGCCAGATGCAGGCCGCGCAGACGATGCCTTCCAGAATCAGCGCGACCTCGCGGATATCGCTGTTGGCCTGAGTATCCTGGCTATCAGTAACCGGATGTTCTATAAAATGTTGTTGAACGATGTCTTTGTCGTACACTTTGAGTTGATCGAGGAATGCGGGAACCAGTTCTTCCGGGCGTGTCGGGCTGGCGGTGCGGTAGCGGTAAAAATCGGCCATGCCGCCTTTGACAATGGCTTCGGCCACGGCCTGGCAGCCGTGGCAGCACATTGCCCTATCCTTGCCATCGATTTTTACGTAAATCTTAGTGCCTTTGGGCACGGGCAGCTGGCAGTGATAGCAGAGGTTCTCGGGTTTGGCTGGGGTCATGGTGTAAGTGATAAAAAATGCAAGTTTATCGCAAGTATGACGATCTCGTTTGATTGATGTGATAAAGTCATTATTCGACGGCAAGAGGTTGATTTATGAACGAAGCGAGCAGGATAAATTTCGACAAGCTCAAGCTTAGTTGTGGGCAGTGCAATCTGCGTGAGCTGTGTTTTCCTTATGGCATGGCCGAGAGTGAGTTATCCAAGCTGGATGCTATGGTTGAAAAACGCCGACCCTTGCACAAAGGTGATTATCTGTATCGCGAAAATGATCATGCTGCGACTATTTTTGCTGTACGGGCAGGTAGCGTGAAGACTATGGTCGAAAGTCCTAATGGTGAAGAGCAGATCGTTGGCTTTCATCTGGCCGGTGAACTGGTCGGGCTGGATGGCTTTCGTGATGACAAACACACCTGTTCATGTATTGCACTCGAAACCAGTAGCGTCTGTGAGTTGCCCATTACCCATCTTGAAGATCTTTGCCAGCAGATGCCAGAGCTGCAAAAACAAATTCGTCGTATTATGGGCAAGGAAGTTGAGAGCGATCATGCCATGTTGTTAATGCTGGGTAAATTGAGCGCCGAAGAAAAACTGGCCAGTTTTCTCCTGAGCTTTTCCCGGCGTATGGAAGAGCGCCACTGGAAGGCTGATGATTTTGTGCTCAGTATGCCACGACAGGATATTGCAAACTATCTGGGTCTGGCAGTGGAAACCGTCAGTCGTCTGTTTGCTTATTATCATGATGAGGGCGTCATTGAGGTAGATCGTCGCCGGATTCATATCAAACAGATGCAGCGGCTCAGGCAGATTGTCGGTGAGTGTAAAAGCTAGGGTATGAAAAAGAGTCGTAGCCTGTCTTGATAAAAGCTACGACTCTGTTTAAATCACTTTTGAATACTTTTCCTCTCGCCGGCGTTCCTGCAAGTAACGGTCAAATTCCATGCAGATGCTTCTGACCAGCAAGCGTCCAGCGGGCGTTATTTCAATCATTTCAGGTGTCATTTGCAACAGTCCATCCTTAACCATTTGAGTGAGGCGGACGATTGAGGCGTCGAAGTAATCCATAAACGAGATGCCCCACTTTTCTTCAATCGATTTTATGTCGAGGCGGAAATTGCACATTAGTGAACTGATGATGGCACGCCGTAAAATGTCATCTGGTTCGAGTTCAATGCCGCGGTACACCGGAATCTGATCCTGTATTAAACAGGATTCATAGTCATCTATTGATTTCACATTCTGATAATAATTGTCACCGATCTGGCTGATAGCGGTGACACCCATGGCAATGATGTCGCAGTCGGCATGAGTGGAATAGCCCTGGAAATTACGTTGCAGGGTTCCGTTATTTTGAGCCTTGACCAGATCGTCATCGGCTTTGGCAAAATGATCCATGCCGATATAGACGTAACCCGCCTGTTCCAGGCGTTCAATTGAAAGCTGCAGTAGATCCAGTTTGACCCCCGGACCGGGTAGCTCATCAGCATTGATTCTCCGCTGGGGTTTGAACAGTTCGGGCATGTGTGCGTAGTTATAGATTGCGATCCGGTCAGGATCGGCAGCAATGACCTGATCCAGTGTTTTATTAAAACTGTTGATGGTCTGTTTTGGCAGGCCATACATCAGGTCGATATTAATCGAATCAAATTCTAATTCTTTGGCAGCATTAATATTGGCGAGGATAAGTTCCTTATCCTGCACGCGATTGACAGCGATCTGAACCTCGGGATCGAAATCCTGAATGCCAAAACTGATGCGGTTGAATCCAAGCTCGCGTAAATGCTGGAGCCGTTCTGCTGTTACAGTGCGGGGATCAACTTCGATACTGTATTCACGGTTGTTTGCGTCGTCCAGAGTGAAGTTTTCGGCAACGCAGTTTAAAATCTGCTGGATTTCGTCATCCTGCAGGAAGGTGGGTGTGCCTCCGCCCCAGTGCATCTGGGTCACTTTGCGATCACGTGCGACTAGCTGTCCCTGAAGTTTGATTTCGCGCATCAACAGTTTGATATAGTCGCTGGCCTTGCTGTGGTCTTTAGTGATGATTTTGCTACAACCGCAGTAGTAACAAATGCTGTTGCAGAA